>CAILTC010000491.1 GCA_903837025.1 uncultured Bacteroidota bacterium
GGTATTTTTTGATAATGAATTCAAAACTATTATTTCTTGCTCCATTCGTCAATACTATCTTTATTCATTTTTACATAATCTTGATTTTTAGCAATTTCAGCAGCTGCAAGAGATAATTTAGCGGTTTCGATTGCTCCTTTTTTATCCCCTTGTTTGGCTTGAATCAATGATTTTAAACGGTAATAAAAGAAAGGTTTATCTTTACTCATTTCTAACGCTTTATCTACATAAGATCTCGCTTTAACAATATCTCCATTCGATTGGAAAAAATATTGAGCCGATGAAAAATAATCCCCAGCCGATGGCCCTGCTAATACTTTATCTATACCTGTCATGGTATTTTTTTGTGTTGGTACTTCAAATTTAACCGCTACTAAGGTTTTCTCCCAAGACATTTCTAAAGAGGCAAAATTAGCATCCAAATTGCTAATTCCAATCGTAAAACTTTCAACATTTCTATCTAAATTTTCCGGTTTTACATTCGTTCTCAAGGCTACTTTTGTTTCATCCCAAGTCGATGGATTTCCCCAATTATCCGTTTTAGAATAGAAAATAACGTCCCAAGTATCCGCCTTTGGAGTAGTATAAATGGCATATTTACCTTTAACTAAAGTTTTCCCATCAATAACAACATCATCACTAAAAGTGATCGTAGTATTCTCATTGGCGCCTGTTCTCCATAATTTTCCAAAAGGAACCAAATCACCCATAACCGCTCTTCCTCTAGCGCTTGGCCTTGAATAATTAATTTCGACATCCGTCAAACCTACGACTTGCGTCAAAATAGATCTCGGACTCATTTGTGGCGTTTTAATCTGCGCCTCGATTGCATAATTAGCAATTGTCATTGCCAAAATGAAAATTATTTTTCTCATAGTAAAATATTTAGATGTTTTCAAAAATACAAATTTGGAAGATTAAATAGGGTAATTATTAATTAATTTGAACAACTTTCCTATAATCTAACTCATCAAAATGATTAACTACAATATCTGCTTTCGACAAATCTTGCCTTTCTGAATGTTCGCTGTTGTAACCAATACAAAAAATACCGGCAGCTTTTGCAGCTAATACTCCATTGGTACTATCTTCAATCACAATGCAATTTTCTTTCGGTGAGATTGAGATATCAGCTGCAAATTCGAATATCGCAGGATGGGGTTTCGAATTGGGAAAATCTTCACCACTAACGATATGAGAAAAATATTGATGCAGCCCGAAACGTTTAAAAACGCGATCAATCGTTACTTTAGAAGCCGATGAAGCTACAATCAATTCAATTCCGTTGGCGTGTAAATCTTTAATTAATTTCTCAACTCCATCCAACAAAGTTAGATCTTCTTTATTGTCGAAAGCATCGTTGAATATAGCTCTTTTTCTCTGAATTAAATCCTCTACATCTTGGTCAATTGAAAATAATTCTTTCAGTTTTTGAAAAGTATTTCGGGTAGAAAATCCCATAAATGTGGTAAACATTTCAGGAGTTACGTCTATATTTAGTTCGGTGAAATGTTGAAAATAAGCATAATGATGTACGGGTTCCGTATCTACGATTACACCATCCATATCAAAAATTACTGTTTGTATCATTTTAGGTATTGTTTTTTTTGGCATTTAGGATTTGGAATGCAGTTTTTAATTTTTAATTGATTTCAAAAGGTATCGAATCACCGTTTCAGCGGCATATAAACCAAATAATCCTGGCATATAACTATTGGTTCCGTAAAATGATTTCTTATAATTTGATCCATCCGTCATTTTTAAACTCGAATTATCTTGAATTTCCGATGAAAAAACAACTTTCAATTTATCTATTTTTACTTCTTTCAATCGTCGTCGAATTGTTTTGGCCAAAAAGCAATTGACCGTATTGGTAATATCGGCAACCTTAACTTTAGACGCTTCCATCTTCCCTCCTGCTCCCATTGAAGAAATGATTTTCACCCTTTTTCGTTTGGCGGCAATAATCAAATTTAGTTTTGGAGTAATGCTGTCAATGCAATCCAAGACATAATCAAATTCTTCTGTAACCACTTCGAAAGCGCGTTCTGGCGAAAGAAATTCTCTAATTCTGGTGAGTTTCAATTCGGGATTAATATCCATCAATCGATCTCCAACAACAGTTACTTTTGGCTGGCCAATTGTCGAATGCAAAGCAGGTAATTGTCGGTTAATGTTGGTGATATCAACAATATCTCCATCAACAATAGTCATTGATCCTACTCCAGCTCTAGCCAAAAATTCGGCTGCAAAAGAACCTACACCACCAAGTCCTACGACTAAAATATTGGCGTCTTTTAATTTCTGTAATCCTTTGGCTTTAAATAAAAGTTCCGCTCTTTCTGTCCATTCTCCCATAGTTATTTCGTTTCAAGTTTTATGTTTCAAGTTCCTAAAAATCTGAAATCAAAAACTGTTTTATAATTTACATTTATAATATCTTGTAATTCTATCAAATCTAATCCTTTATACTTCGCCGCCAATGCGTAAACTTCTCGAATTCCTTCCTCAATGGTATCGGTTTCTAAGAAAAATCGATCGTTTGGAATACTTTTAAAAACCGATTCTAATTCCGGATTTCGCAATAAATATTTTCCAAACGAAATATAAAATCCGGCATCTATCAATTGTTTTGCCACTTGTTCGTTTTTCGAAAATCCATGAATAAGCATGGGAACGGTAATATTTAATCTTTTCTTGATTTCAATAATCTCCTGAAAAGCGGCAACGCAATGAATTACAACTGGTTTATTCTGTTTTTGGGCCAAAGCCAATTGTTTTTCGAAAACGATTTGTTGTAAATCAAACGGGATTTCGATGCGTTTATCGAGTCCACATTCTCCAACTGCACGACAGTTTTCATCTTGTAATTTGCTTTCTATTATTGCTAAATCGGCCCCTATTCGATCTTCAACAATAAACCAAGGATGAATCCCTATGGAATAAAATGGAATCTCCGCATCAAATTCCTGTGGATATTGATTGACCAATTCTAATACCTGCGGTTGATTTGTAAATTTATGTGTATGTAAATTGAAGAATTGCATTAGTTGTGAAATTTCTTTACGCCAGCATTTATTTCAATAGCTAAATTATTTTCTAATGGAACTTTCGGACAGGAATAGCGATGGCTATAGGCGCAATACGGATTGTATGATGTATTGAAATCAATAGCAATTGTGTCTCCTTTTGGAATCTTCAAATCAATATATTTTCCGCCAATGTAACTTTCTTTTCCCGAAGTTAAATCCGAAAATGGCAAAAACAAATAGTCCTTAAATCCTTCTTTTTTTGCCAATTCAATATTTCTATACACATTCAATTGAAAAGATTTACCGTCTATAGAAAAGGATATTTCGCCATATTTTACATACATTGGTTTTCTATCGGTTGACGTTTTCATCTGAAAAGGCTTTTCTTTTTCGGTTCTGACAAATTTAGCATTCACAAAGAATTTTTCGTTTATAGGATAAAAATCTAATGTTTTAAATAAAGCTAAATCTTCTGGATCTAAAGGACTTTTTTGGGCATCAGCATATTCTGCATTTAATTCCTTTTGGAATTTTTCTACAGCACTACTATCAAATTTTTCTTGGCCAAAACCAAGATTTAATAGTATCAAAAAAAACATAATTAGAAATGTTCGCATATTTATAATTTTAAACAAAAATAGATTAAAAGTTATAAAGCCACAAAGTTAATATTTATAGTTACTGCATTTCAAATCAAAAAGGTTTTAAAAATAATCTAGATCCTTAAAAAAATTGACATTTATAATTCAAACTTAAAACTTAGTTAAATAACTATAAATATAGTTTTATAACTAAAAATATAGTTGTAAGTTTGTTTCAAATTATACAACGATGCAAAAACTCACTAACAAAGAAGAAGAAATCATGCAAATTTTATGGAAGCTAAAAAAGGCTTTTGTAAAGGAAGTTATGACTGAAATCACCCAAGACCAACCTCATTATAATACGCTATCGACCATTATTAGAAACCTAGAAGAAAAAGGTTTTGTATCGCACAACGCTTTTGGGAATACCCATCAATATTTTCCTGTCGTAAAGATCGAAGACTACAGAAAGCGATTTATGAAAACGGCAATTGACACTTATTTTGATAGTTCTTATAAAAATATGGTATCCTTTTTCGCCAAGGAAGAAAAGATTTCAGCCGAAGAATTACGAGAAATTTTAGCCATGATTGAGAAAAAGCAATAGTATGGAAACGCTATTCATTTACCTCGCAAAATCAAGTGGATTAATCGGAATGTTTTATTTGGCTTACTTTCTTTTGTTACGAAAAGAAACCTTTTTTAATAGCAATCGCTGGTTTTTATTATCGGGAATAATTACCTCGGTTTTATTACCAATGATAGTTTTTACAAAAATCGTTTGGATTGACCCCTCAATAAATTCTTTGGATTGGTCGAAAATTCCGGTGACAACTCCTATTACAAATACTTTTGAAATCAATTGGTATTTTGTTTTTGGAATCATTTACGGGACAGGAGTAGTCATTTTTATGCTAAAATTCGCAATTGATTTATATAGTTTATCCAAGGTTTTAAGAGGAAAAGCTATCCATCTACAAGCCGATTTCAAACTTATTGATATAACCGAAAATATTTCTCCTTTTTCCTATTTTAATTATATCGTTTATAACTCATCACTATACAGCGATACCGAATTAGAAAATATAATCGAACATGAAAAAGTTCACAGCATGCAGAATCACACCGCTGATGTTTTGATTTCAAGAGTATTTTGTATTGTTTTCTGGTTCAATCCGTTGATGTGGTTCTATAAAAAAGCGATGATTCAAAATCTGGAATTCATTGCTGACAATGGAGCTATAAAAAATTTAGCCGACAAAAAAGCATATCAATTGACGCTTTTAAAAATAACAACGCACGAAAATTGTGTAGCCATTTCCAATCATTTTTATCAATCATTAATCAAAAAACGAATCGTTATGTTAAACAAAAAACAATCAAACAAAAGAAATTCTTGGAAGTATGCAGTAGTACTTCCGTTATTAGGGGCGTTTATATTCCTATTTCAGGTGAAAATTGTCGCACAGGAAAAAGCTGCTACAAAACAAGAAACAGAAGCAAAGTCAGAGCCTATTGACTTAACTAAATTGAAAATTGAAAAAGATTTAACCGCTTTATCAAAAGGGAAAGAAATTTACATCAATGGCGAAAAATCAAGCCAAGAAGAATTAGATAAATTAAATCCTAATGAAATTGAAAAAATAGATATTGCTAAAGTAAACAACAAAGAAGCTATTCTGATTACTCCTAAACAGTTAATCAAACCTGTTAAAATAACAGACAAAGACATTTACATAGATGGCGTAAAATCAACTAATGAAGAGTTTTCGAAATTAGACCAAAAAACTATAGACAAAGTGGATGTTGATACTTTTGAAAATACAGTTAGAATAACAACCAAAACATTTAATAAATCTGTGGATAATAATGATGTAATACTTCCACCAACGCCGCCAACACCACCAACCTTTAATACAAAAGCGCCAATAGCACCAAAACCACCTAAAGTTCCAAAAGGTGACCCGATACATGGAGATAAAAAGGCATGGAAGGATTTTGATTACAAAATGGAAGAGTATGATAAGAAGATGGAAATATTTGACAAAAAAATGGAAGAATTCGACAAGCAAATGGAGCCTTTTAATGCAGAAATGGAAGTTTTTGACAAAAAAATGAAAATCTTCGAGCAACAAATGGAAGAATACCAATCTAAAATGAATATAAAATAGAGATGCAACTATTTTTAAAACCCAAAAAGACGGTCACTAATCAAGACCGTCTTTTTTTATATCTTTGAAAAAAAATTACCTATGTTCAAAATTCTAGCAAAATTAAACAAGCTTCTACTTCCTAGTTTTACAAAAAACGGCTTGGATATCACCAAAGCTAAGAAATGGCAAATGGCAATCATTAGCTATAGATATTACGTAACTACAAGAGCATTAGATTGTTGATTTTAAATTCTTGATATCTATTTCTTGATCTTAAAAAAAATAGATTATTTTTTGATTTTACATTTGCAAATTACATAATTATAGCTATATTTGCACCCGCATTAAGGCCTTGTGGCGCAACTGAATAGCGCACTTGATTACGGCTCAAGAGGTTACTGGTTTGAATCCAGTCAAGGTCACAAAAAAAAATCCCTAAATACTTGATTTTCAAGGATTAGGGATTTTTTATTTCTTAATTTGTGCAATTTTTGTTTGGTGGTTTAAAAGTACCCAAAATGCCTTTTTA
>CAILTC010000492.1 GCA_903837025.1 uncultured Bacteroidota bacterium
AAGAACTTATGCCTGGAATAAACATATTTGGAAAAGATGAAATTTTCGATAAAAACACCAAGATTATTTTAGGAAGTTTACTTGCTTTTTTAGCTGTTTTATTTTCATCTTTAAGTTATTCTGGATATTTCGAAAAGAATAAACAAAAAAATGTTTTGGAGGAAAATTTTAATGGAAAAGTTCTTGAAAAAAAAGTTGATTATGAAAATCATGGATATGTAAGTTTAAAACTCTCAGATTCTAAAATTATTGGCTGGTATTATCCCAAGCAGAAAATTGAAATTTTGGTCGGTGATAGTTTGGCTAAAAAAAAGGGAACTATCTATATGCAATTGTACAGAAAAAAATCCGAAGTAATAAATGTCAACATGTTAGAAAAATAACTACGGCCAAACAACTAGAGTTTCGTTGCGTGCGCAGCACGAACAATGAAACTCCTGTTGAACGGAACCGGAGTACCTGCCGTCAACACTATGGAGTTATCGTAAAGTTTTGAGAAAGAATATCAAGAGGATTTATATTCCTCTAAAACGATTATCGAAAACTATAAATTATTCGCACAATTCCTTAAATTCTTGTTCTGAAAAATAAAACGAAATTCTTACTCTAAATCCTAGCCCTGATAGAAGCGGTATCCTCTTGTGGCGGTGTTCGCCACAAGAGATATAGCGGAGAGCAGGAAATAGCTCCTGAAAAATCAAAACCTTAAAATGACTATAAATAAAGGTTTTACTTTGAATTTTCATAGACCTTTACTATCTTTCGCATTCGAAAAAAATTTCAACCCTTAAACATTGAAAAAATGTTAGAAGATCAGACTGATAACCTGCTTAACGCAGATGGAAATTTAGGAATCGATTCAAATGAAGCGATCCAACCTGATACACAAGTATTAGAAGAAACAGCAATTGCTGAAACAGAGTCCGAAAATGTTGCTGCTGCTGAGCCATCTCTTGATGGAGAACTGACGCAAACCAATACAATTATCGATGCTATTGCCGATACCAATGCGGAAGAAAGCGAAGATGAAACACTCAAAGAACGCCACGATATTCCGATGCTAGAGTATGATACTTTATCATTAGAAGCACTTGTTGACGAATTGAAAAATTTGGTTACCAATGAAAAAGTGATGTCGGTAAAGGATCATGTTGAAGAAATAAAAAAATCGTTTTTAGCCAAATACTATCATCTTTTGGAAGAGAAAAAAGAAGAATTTCTTGCCGAAAATACCGATCCAAATGAAGATTTTCAATATCATTCTCCATTAAAAACACAATTTGACCAATATTATTCTTTGTTTAGGGATAATAAAAATACGCATTTCAAGAGTTTGCAAACTAATTTGAAAACAAACTTAGAAAACAGATTGGCGATTGTTGAGGAATTGAAAGAATTAATCAATCCGCAAGAAAACATTAAAGATACCCTGAAACAATTTAATGAATTAAGGGAACGATGGAAAAATGCTGGTCCGATTCCGAAGGATAAATACAACCACGTTTGGAACAATTATCATTTTCACGTAGAGAATTTTTATGATTATTTACACTTAGACAGAGAAGCGCGCGATCTTGATTTTAAACACAATTTAGAGCAAAAACAAAAAATTGTAGCTCGTGTTGAAGAATTGGTTCACGAAGCAGATGTAAACAAAGCTTTTAGAGAATTACAGGATTTGCACAAAATATGGAAAGAAGACATTGGTCCTGTTTCTAGAGAATTTCGTGACGAAATATGGAACAAGTTTAGTGATCTTACCAAACAAATGCACGACAAACGCGAAGTTTTGTTTGAAAATTTAAGAGGAACAGAACTTGAAAATCTAGAGAAGAAAAAGGAAATTATTGCCAAAATTGAAGTTTTAGCAACCGAAAAAGTAAATGCACATTCGCAATGGTTGGGTCAGATAGAAAAAGTAGAAGCTTTGAGAACTGCTTTTTTCTCAGCTGGTAAAGTTCCTACGGAGGTAAATGAAGAAACTTGGGCTAGTTTTAAAACTGCTGTGAGAAACTTTAATTCTTTTAAAAATTCGTTTTATAAAGACATTAAAAAAGATCAAAACAACAACTTAAGCAGAAAAACGGCTCTTGTTGCCAAAGCTAAAGAATTGCAGGAAAGTGTTGATTTTTCTTTGACTACGCCTATCATGAAGCAAATTCAAGAAGAGTGGAAACAAATAGGTCACGTTCCAAGGAAATATTCAGATAAAATTTGGGCAGAATTCAAGGAAGCTTGTAATCATTATTTTGACAAATTAAAAGAGCAAAAAAATGATGAAAACGGCGAAGAAATAGAAGCATTCGACAAGAAGAAAGCCTATTTAGAAACCTTGAGAGAGTTTCAACTTGTTGGTGATCACAAAACCGACTTAGATGCTATAAAATTACATATTGAAACTTGGAAAAATTTTGGAAAAGTTCCTTTTCCTAGAAGACATATTGAAGGTAAGTTTAATAAAGTGCTAGATGCTTTGTTCGAAAAATTAAGTTTGAGCAAGAAAGATAGCGAAATGATGCGTTTCTCAAATAGAATTGATAGCTTATCTGAAAACAATGAATCTCGAAAATTAGAAAACGAGAAGATTTTCTTGATGCGAAAAATTGATGAAAT
>CAILTC010000493.1 GCA_903837025.1 uncultured Bacteroidota bacterium
GTACCGAAATATTAGGAGAATCATTTAATAAAACAGAACTATCCCTAACTTGTACCAATGATTTTTTTACCACAGATTTCACAAATTCGCACAGATTCGAGAAAGAAAACTAAAAAATTTAAAAAAAATCTGTGTGAATCTATTGTAAGCCTTTTTTTTGGCACTAGTAATAACAGTCAAATAATAAAATTTTAATTTCATTCTTTCTTTGTGGCTTTACCCGTTTGCGACACAATTGATTTGTTGGTATTAGCCTTAATTGTGTGGTTTTAAGTTTAAGATGAATTTTAGAGAGTTCTTAACTAACCCAATGGTTTATTATTTTTTTTTAAATCCAGTTTTAGAAAAACCCACACGATTCATAATAAAACCGATTTGTTTTTAAATAACTAAGCTAAACAATTACAAATACTATTAGTAAAAATAGCATTTCTTGGAACATCATTCAAAATTTACTAAATTAAAGGCGCAATACTATCAAAAATGTAATTTAGTATTGATACAAAATGATTAAATTCGCATCTCAAACAAAGACACAAACCGATCATGGACAAAAAAATTGTTATTGTTTCTGCTGTCAGAACACCTATAGGAAGTTTTATGGGAGGATTATCGACCGTTCCTGCTCCAATTCTAGGTGCGGCAGCTATAAAAGGTGCTTTAGACAAAATTAAATTAGACCCCAATTTAGTAGATGAGGTTTTTATGGGACATGTTGTTCAGGCTGGCACAGGTCAAGCTCCTGCAAGACAGGCGGCTCTGCATGCTGGTTTGCCTAATTCTGTAACTTGCACAACTGTCAATAAAGTTTGCGCTTCGGGGATGAAGGCTGTGATGCTTGGTGCACAAGCCATTCTTTGTGGCGATGCCGAAATTGTTGTTGCTGGTGGTATGGAAAATATGAGTTTAATTCCACATTACATGCATTTGAGAAATGGCTATAAATTTGGCTCCGCCACAATGGTTGACGGCATGCAGAAAGATGGACTTACAGACGCATACGATAATAATGCTATGGGCGTTTGTGCTGACTTATGTGCTAATGAATATAACTTTACTCGAGAAGACCAAGATCAGTTCGCAATTCAATCCTATAAGCGTTCTGCAAAAGCTTGGGAATCTGGCAAATTTGATAACGAAATAATTCCAGTTTCCGTTCCTCAAAGAAAAGGTGACCCAATACTAATAACCAAAGACGAAGAATTTACAAATGTCAAATTAGACCGAATTCCTTCTTTAAGTCCTGTTTTTACAAAAGACGGAACCGTAACTGCCGCTAATGCTTCAACAATAAATGACGGGGCTGCTGCTTTGATATTAATGAGTGAAGAAAAAGCAATGTCCTTAGGATTAAAACCATTGGCATATATCCGCAGCTTTGCCGATGCCGCCCAAGAACCCAAATGGTTTACCACTACTCCATCAATCGCAATTCCTAAAGCTTTGAAAAAAGCAGGTTTATCCGTAAATGAAGTAGACTATTTTGAATTCAATGAAGCCTTTGCCGTTGTTGGCTTAGCCAATGCCAAAATTCTTTCAATCGCTAACGATAAAATAAATGTAAATGGTGGAGCTGTTTCTTTGGGACATCCGTTGGGATGTTCTGGAGTCCGAATCATTGTCACCCTATTAAATGTTTTAGAACAAAATAATGCCAAAATTGGCGCAGCTGCAATTTGTAATGGCGGCGGCGGAGCTTCGGCAATTGTTATTGAAAAAGTCTGAAAATTAATTAAAAATCACGAATTAAAATTAAAAATTTAGCTCGTGATAAATTAGTTTTCAGCTCTATATCATTCACTTTTAATTCGTAATTTTTAATTTTTTAATTGAATAAAATGTTCGGAATTTGTAATCTAGCCATAATCCCTCTTCGCTTGGAACCAAGTGACAAAAGCGAAATCGTTTCCCAAGTTTTATTTGGAGAACATTTTGTAATCCTGGAAAAAATGAATCAGTGGTCCAGAATTAAGTTACACTATGATGATTATGAAGGTTGGGTAGATTCGAAACAATTTCAAGAGATTTCCGAAGCAAATTTTAATCAATTATCAAAAGATGCCATAATTCTCAACGGAGATTTAGTTGAATATATTACTGCTCCTAATAATTTATTATTGCCAATTCCTCTTGGGTCATCCCTCTCCTTTTTAAATAATAATGAGATAAATACAACTAATTATTATTTTGAAGGGACAAAAGTTAGCGGTATAAAACCGAAAGAAAATCTATTAAATACTGCTTTTATGTATTTGAATGCTCCTTATCTTTGGGGCGGAAAAAACCCTTTTGGGATTGATTGTTCAGGGTTTACACAAATGGTTTATAAACTCAATGGTTACAAATTACTTCGAGATGCTTCGCAACAAGCAACTCAAGGTGACGCTTTGAGTTTTATTGAAGAAAGTGAAGCCGGAGATCTGGCCTTTTTCGATAATGAAGAAGGAAATATAATTCATGTAGGGATTATCATGGATGATAATTACATCATTCACGCCAGTGGAAAAGTTAGAATCGATAGACTGGATCATCTTGGAATTTACAATGCCGAAATAAATAAACACACCCACAAACTTCGGGTCATTAAAAAAATTATATAAAAAAATCCCGTCTTGTTTTTAACAACTAGACGGGATAATTAGTTTAAAAAAATCGCTCCTATTTTTTAATAGTTGCTTTTAATACTTTATACTCTGCTGTCATTTCTAATGCGCTATAAACATTCAATAGTGTTTTAGCTACATCAACATTTGTTGGATCAAGTTCAACTGCTTTTTGAAGTGAAGGAATTGTACTTCTGAATAAGTTTTGTCTTTTAGTTTTCAACTCATCATAACGTTTCATATCCTTAACTGATGTAGTTAATTTATTCATCTCATCAATAATTACTTTTTCATCTTCCAATTTTAATGCTGCTAAATTGATATAAGCATTGGTGTATTTTGGATTAATTTCCATTACTCTTTTATAGTATTTCTCTGCCTCAACTGG
The DNA here is from genome assembly GCA_903837025.1 of uncultured Bacteroidota bacterium. Lineage (GTDB taxonomy): Bacteria > Bacteroidota > Bacteroidia > Flavobacteriales > Flavobacteriaceae > Flavobacterium. Next base: position 2,992 of record CAILTC010000493.1, read on the forward strand.
GTTTTTAGCATTAGCACTAATAACACCAAGATTAAAAACTAAATCCGCATCATTTGGACTTTTCTCTAATACTTCGGCTACCAATTTTTTGTATGTATCATAATCTTTTGTTTCTAAATAAAGATTTGCCTCAGTTAGAATCAATGAAGAGTCTTCTGGATTTGCTTTTCTTGCATCAGAAATTGCTTTTTTAGCTTCATCTTTTTTACCATTTTGAAGTAAAATTAAAGCAATGTTTTTGTAAATTTCACCTCTTTTTGATGGAATTACTTCTGTTTTAGGCTTCTCAGCAGTTCCAATTTTAACTGCTATATCTCTTTCATTTGCAGTGCTATAAGTATCTTCTTGTCCAGTTAATTTATTAGTTGCTGTATAGCTAACTCCTTTTCCTGAATAATTCAAAGTTTTCAAATCATAATACAATTTAAGAGCCGTTTCATAATCTTTTGCATTTACATAAGTTGAAGCTGAATAATACAAATTAATGGTATCTTTTTTATCTAACAAATAAGCATCGTATAATTTCTTAGCTCCTTCTGCATGTTTTCCTACTTTAGTATCCTCTACAGCACCATTTATCAATTTATATTTAATATCAATAATTGAAGCTCTAGCTTGTGAAGAGTATTTATCTCTTTTAGATGCTTTTTCAACTTCTAATAAATCTTCATAAGATTTAGCCGCTAAAGAAAGATTTTTACCTGCATCCGCTTTTTTTGCCAA
>CAILTC010000494.1 GCA_903837025.1 uncultured Bacteroidota bacterium
AGTATTTTTGTTGATATTACTGCCAATCAAAGTGTTTCTGAAACATACGAGCAGTATTTAAAACAAAATATCGCCGTGGTTACTTGTAATAAAATTGCCTGTTCATCTGCTTATGATAATTACAAAAAACTCAAGAACCTATCGCGTCAATTCAATGCTCCTTTCTTGTTCGAAACTAATGTTGGTGCTGGATTACCTATCATCGATACCGTCAAAAACTTAATCGCTTCGGGAGATAAAGTCAACAAAATACAAGCTGTTTTATCAGGAAGTTTGAACTTTATTTTTAACAATTTCGACGATAATAATTCTTTTCACGATGTGGTAAAAGAAGCTGGCGTACAAGGATTTACAGAGCCTGACCCAAAAATTGATTTAAGTGGTGTTGATGTAGCCAGAAAAATTTTGATTCTTATTCGCGAAAGCGGTTATCAAATGGAAATTGAAGACATTCAAAACAATTCTTTTCTTCCAGCGGAATGCATGAGCACAACCAACAATGATGCCTTTTTTAAATCATTAATTACCTATAAATCCCATTTTGAAGACCTTTTAGCCCAAGCGAAATCCAAAGATAGCCGATTAAAATTTGTTGCTACTTTCGAAAACGGAAAAGCAAGCGTTGGTTTAGAATTTATCCCGAAAGAAAGTCCATTCTATAATTTAGAAGGAAAAGATAATATTGTACAATTTTACACAGACCGTTATATTGACCAACCTTTATTGATAAAAGGTGCTGGAGCTGGCGCTGCGGTTACCGCTTCGGGGATTTTTGCCGATGTAATTCGTGTTGGAAATATGTAAAACATGATTGTAGAGACGTTGCATTGAAACGTCTTGCATTGCAACGTCTCTAAAAATAAATTAAAAAAATGAATGAAATAAAAATATTTTGCCCTGCAACAATTGCTAATCTTTCCTGCGGATTTGATGTTTTAGGATTATGCTTGACCACAGCAGGTGACGAAATGATCATCCGAAAATCGGATGTAAAAGGCATTCGAATCACTAAAATTGTGGGAGCCAATTTGCCATTGGAAACCGAAAATAATGTTGCTGGTGTTGCTGCTTTGGCAATGCTAGAAGAAGTAGAAACAGAATTTGGTTTTGAAATCGAAATTTACAAACACATCAAAGCTGGAAGCGGAATCGGAAGTAGCGCTGCCAGTTCTGCGGGAGCCGTTTTTGGAATCAATGAATTATTGGGTCGACCTTTTAGCCGAAAAGAATTGGTGAAATTTGCTATGCAAGGCGAGAAATTAGCGAGTGGAAATGCGCATGCAGACAATGTTGCTCCTTGCCTATTAGGCGGATTTACTTTGGTAAGATGTTCTGATCCTTTGGATATTATCAAAATCGAAAGCCCTTCCGAATTGTACGCAACAGTGGTTCATCCTCAAATTGAATTGAAAACATCAGATGCTCGTTCTGTATTAAAACAAACCGTTTCCCTAAAAAGTGCCATTACACAATGGGGAAATGTGGGTGGATTAGTGGCAGGATTATACACCAATGATTACGAATTAATTGGTCGTTCTTTGCA
>CAILTC010000495.1 GCA_903837025.1 uncultured Bacteroidota bacterium
TGCAACCAAGGAAAAGCGTTTACCAATAAAATTTGGAATGCGTTCAAACTAATAAAAGGCTGGGAAGTTTCGGATACTATTCCACAACCCCAATCTTCGAAAGTGGCCATCGAATGGTACGAAGCCAAATTGCAACAAACGCTTTTGGAAATCGAAGACAATTTCGAAAAATACAGGATTTCCGATGCTTTAATGGGAATTTACAAATTGGTTTGGGACGATTTCTGTTCTTGGTTTCTCGAAATGATTAAACCGGCATATCAACAACCAATTGACAGCGTGACTCTGGCGAAAGCCATAGCAATGCTTGAAAACAACTTAAAATTATTACATCCTTTCATGCCGTTTTTGACAGAGGAAATTTGGCAAATTCTTGGCGAAAGAACAGCAGAAGAAGCTTTAATCGTTTCGACTTGGCCAGAAATGAAACCATTTAATGCGCAATTAATTACTGATTTCGAAAATACTATCGAAGTGATTTCTGGAATCAGAACCATTCGTAAAGACAAGAATATTCCGTTTAAGGATACCATCGAATTACGAATTGTAAACAACGATAAAGCTTCGACTTATTTTGATACGGTGGTGACCAAATTAGGGAACATCACTTCACTCGAATATGTTTCGGATAAAGTGGATGGTGCTTTGTCATTCCGTGTAAAATCGAATGAATATTTCATCCCGATTACAGGAAACATCAATGTTGAAGAAGAAATTGCAAAATTAACTGCCGAATTAGTTTACACCCAAGGCTTCTTGAAATCGGTTCAAAATAAACTCGCCAACGAGAAGTTTGTGGCTGGAGCGCCAGAGAAAGTTTTGGCAAACGAAAAACAAAAAGAAGCCGACGCACTTTCTAAAATTGCTACATTGGAACAAAGTTTGGCTGGATTGAAATAAGAAAGCTATCTAATTTATAAATACCAAACCCGAGCTATTTTCTAAAATTAGCTCGGGTTTTTTATTGACCTTAGAAAGGTCAAATCTTATAGAAAAAAATATGGTTTGTGAAGTTTGACTCCGCTGGAGTCATATAAGTCGTTCTCTTTTTTTTATAAACATTAAAATCCGTTTATTGAATACTTCAAAATGAGTTTTCACTCCAGGAATCAAACCCTTTGTTATTTATTTTTTGCGATTGAAGTAGCGGCAAAACTTGTTTAGAGTAAAAAGGTTCTTCTGTCCCCCAAAAGATGTAGTCTAGTTTCAAATAATTTTTGGCAAAGTCTAATATTTCAGCAACCGTTACTTGTTTTCCCGTTTTAGGATTGATTTCGTTGTAATTGCCCTCTTGCACTGCTACGCCTGTTGGTGCAATACCAGCCATGCTACGGAGTAAAGGATAACTATTTTCCATTTGGAATTTCTTATATACTTTTATATCGGGACCGCCCATTCCTACTTTTATTTTTTTTGCATAGTCATATATTTTCTTTAAATCCTTGTGTGAATCCTCAGGCATAAAATTAGCATATTGTATGGGTATCGATTTTTTAAAGTTTTTGCGAATAATTAACATGTTTTCTTTTATGGCTTCTAGATTGTTATTTCGAGAAAAACCTTGGGGCAAGAGTCCTTTTTGTTTGGGAAATTCAACAGAGGTTTCGGGTAAATTTATCCCTTCGATTCTGCCATCAAATTGCTTCGCCAATCGAATTAAGAGCTTGTGATACCTTTGGGCAACATTCTTATCCCATCTGCGTGCTACCCAACCCGCTTTGATGTAATTGTTGTTTTTTGTTAATTCGTATTGCGAATTAGCGCCTCCATGATAAACCGTATCTGTTAAAATATATTTGGGAACTGCATATCGGGTAATATCAAAGGTGACATCTTGCAACTGTACAAATAATTTTTTTCCTTTTGATTTTAAAAAAGCCAAGTCTTCTTCAATTTCTGTAAAATCATAAACGTCTTTTTGGTTTTCTAACTGTTTCCACGAATAGGTTATTTGGGCCCCTGAAATACCATTATTGGTGAAGAAAGTGGGGTTGTGAATTAATTCTCTATCCCTTGAAAAAAACACAAAGTGCTTCACTTTCTTTTGTGAATAGCCCCATTGGGAAAATCCTATTATTAGAAAGATTAAAATGCTAACAATGAAATATTTTTTCATCTTAAGTTCTGTTTTTATTGGTGTTGTTCAAAGCCATTTCGTTCGATACGATTCAAAATGAATGGTTTGTCTATTTATACAACGTGACAATTTTAGATTAAGTCTATAAAACAGTTTTTTTTAAAGAAGCGACTTATTTCTAAAAACAGTTTTTTTGCAAGAATTTTTTAAGTAAACCGAAAGTATTATTACCGTTTCATCAAAATGGACGAATTGCCAAAAAACAAAAAAATCCGTGTTGCCACGGATTTAATTTAAAAAAAGTATTTTGTGTTTTAACTCAGCAAAAACAAAAATAACAAAGGGAAAATAATTCCTGCTAAAGCTAGTTTCCAGCCTCTTTGTTTGAAACTGAATTTTCCTGCTTTGACCATAAATGCGCCAGTTACGGCAATAGTAATAAGTCCTAAAGCAAAAATATCAGAATAATAAATCCACCAATTGGAATCGTTTTTATGAATATCTAAAATTTCATTGATAAAAGGGGTTTTGTTAAAAGTAGTGATTTCTCCTTTTCCTGTTTTAAGATCAAATTCGACATCATTTTTTTCAAAAGATATTCGGAGCTTTCCTTCCTTTACTTTTGATCTTCTAAATTCATCATGGATCCCTATTTTTTTGCCTAAATCTTTTGTAAACGCCTCGTCTATCTGTTTTTCATCCTCCGGAAAAGCATAAGAAACCGCTTTTGTAGCCACGGTATATTTATCAGGATGCCAGCTTTTTCTATGATTTTGGATAATTCCTGAGAGTGAAAAGGAAATAATTAATCCGATGTAAAAATAACCGAAATCACGATGCAAGTTTCTTAGTTTGATTTTTTTCATATTTAATTTTTTTTTGTCAAAATCGAGCTTTTAACTTCACTCAAGGTAGTTTAAAGTAGGCGTGTAATACTGTTTTCGCTCTTCGACTTGCTCAGAATGACATGCTCGAACTGATAATTGTTTGTTTTATAATGTCGAAAGATATGAAAGTTTTTATTTAAAAAGAATAATTCATGGTTAACGAATAATTTGTTGGTGCTATTGGGTTTACACTATTGTCATCATGAACATTATAACTCATTGTGTTAAAGATATTACTCATTTTTGCTCTAAAGGTAATTTGGTTGTATTTGTAAGCGATAGTAGCATCTGATTGAAAATATTCAGGAAGCTGCACGGGTTTTCTTGGGTCAGATGGAGTCGTCAAGTTGGTGTAACGTCCCGCAGCGCGAACTCCAACATAAGAATTAATAAGCCCTAAATTAAGTCCTTTTAATTTGCCTTCGCTAAAGGTGTAATTAAAATTAAGATTGGCCGTATTTTTTGGCATATATAAAATCTGGCTTCCTACAATATAGATGTTGCTTGAGGTATATTTTATTTCGGTAAAGCTATAGCCACCCAATATTGATAGCCCTTTAACGGGATTGGCAACCAAATCTATTTCTACTCCTTTGCTTTTTGTTCCTCCTGCTAATTCCTTGTAGGTGGCATCTATTAAGGAAGTTTGCGCCATATTGTTATTTTCTATTTGGTATAAAGTAACATTAGCAAACAATCTGTCCTGAAACAATTGATTTTTGATACCCAGTTCATATTGGTTAATTATCGAAGGTTTTAGGGATTCTTTGGTCGTATAATCCAGTCCTGTATTGGGTACAAAAGAGCTGGAGTAACTAGCAAATAGGGTTTGATTTTGGTTTGGCTGTACGATCAAGCCCACTCTTGGTGAAAAAGCACCGTCATATTGATGACTAATTACCGTTTTGGCAGCATTAGGAGTTGGATGGATAACGGCATAAGTCAAAACGTTATTTTCAGTGTCCTGATAGCTGTAGCGAATGCCTCCCAAGACCTTAATGTATTTGTTTACACTTATTAAATCTTGCACATACGCTCCAACTCTTTTTACGGGAGCTGTTGTTAATGTTATTTTATCCATGGTTGGAATGTCATTTCTAGCAGTGGCTAAATCGGTGGTAAAAATATTTATCTTGTCGTAAGTATTCGAATAATTTGCATTTGGATTTTTATACAAAGAAGCCAAAGTGGTTGTGTTTTCAGTATCAGTATCTACTCCAAATACGACCTGATGGTCAAATTTCCAAGTTTTAAAAGTCCCCTTAGCATTCAAATCCTGAAACAAATAATTATCCTGTGCCTGATTACGCTGCAATCCTCTCGTCCAGTCTCCGTTGAGAGTCATTGAAGTAATTGGATTATTCGGTCTTGTGTTTGCAAACAAATCTGTTTTATAATAGCGTAAGGAATTGATATAGTTAATAGACCAGTTTTGTGATAATTGGTGTTTTAGGGTCGAAGTTAGCGAGGCTTGTTCGGCTTCGTTATATCCCCAAGAAACGCCAACAAACCGACTTCTTGGCAAATCGACAAGCTGATAATTGATGATACCCGCACCAAAATCGGCCGTTCTATGATCTTTATTGAAATCGGCTTCGACCAAAAGCGATGTTTTATCGGAGAAATTTACCAAAAAAGAAGGATTAATATATTTGGTTTCGGATCTTACCCCCAAACGATAACTATTGGCTTGGCTGCTGGAACCATCCATACGGAAAGCTATTTTTTTGCTTTTCCCTATTGGGCCATAAACGTCAAATGTTGTTTTGTATAAATCAAAACTACCAACGCCAACCGATACATCGGCACCGTATTCGAATTTTGGTTTTTTGGTTATCAAATTCAAAATTCCCCCAGCCGTTACGTTGCCAAATAAAATAGCGGCACTTCCTTTGAGTAATTCGACTTTCTCGATACCGTTTAAGTCTATTGGCATTCCGTTAAAATAACGAACGCCATTTTTAAACGTATTCGAACTTCCCAAAGCATAGCCTCGAGAAGCGATTTCTTCTTGATAGCCACCTGAATTCCCCATGATATAAACTCCATTGGTGTTTTTTAACAAATCGCTCATTGTGGTAATTTGCTGGTTTTGCAAGGTTGCCTGTGTAATTACTTGTACGCTTTGCGGCAAATCCATGGGTTTAATATCTGCTTTTCCTATGGTAACTGACTTTTTTCTCTGATTGGAAGTCACAATAACTTCTTGAAGAATTTCTCCTTTTTTGTTTTTTACCGTATCCGTAACGGTATTGTGATTTTCTGTTGTTCTTGGGTTTTCAATTGCACTTGCTGTTTCTTGGGCGAATCCTGAAAGACAAAATAGTAAAGTGATGGGGAGGAATGATAAATATTTCACAGCTATTATTTAGATTGATTATTAATAATGCAAATGTAAATAGCATTTTTGAATCTTCAAAGCTTATTTAGACTAAATAAAAATAATATTTATATTGGATTGAAAATCAAAATTATAGCCAAAAAAAACCTTGTTCATCGAACAAGGTTTTTCGTATTTGTAAAAAAATAAGTGTTTTTTTTAGTTGCTTTTCTTCAAGGAATAGCTTGTAGAACTTGGTTTTCCTTGTTGAATTCCTGAAATTAAGATCGTCAAACTGCCATTTGGCTGATTCGAATAGCTAATTTTTTTGGGATAACTGTTTTTGGGGTTTTCGAAAACCAATTGTTTTTCTATTTCGGGTTTATGAACAAAAGTCACCGCTTCGTCTCCGTTTTGACCTCGAATGGTGGAAACATACAACAGGTTTTCGCCTTTTTGTTGCAATTGAATGGTTTCGAAATGAAGCGTGTCTTTTCCTTTTATGAAAAAACTTACGCCATCATAAACGCTGTCGTTTGTCTTTTTCCAAATTTCCAATAGATCGCCATCGACTGATTCATTTTCCCATTTTCCAGGAAGCCAATCGGCGACTACGATTTTAGATGTATTTTTTGATTTTTTGCAAGAAGTTAAGGCTAAAACCAAAACAAATAAAACAGCTATTTTTTTCATGATCTATAAATTCAAATGTACTTTTTAATGGATGCGAAATTAGGAAAAAGATCGTAATTAGCCCAGATAGAAGTGGAA
>CAILTC010000496.1 GCA_903837025.1 uncultured Bacteroidota bacterium
GAGAGGGGGCCGAGTGGCTGAAGGCGCACGCTTGGAACGCGTGTATATGGCAGCATATCGAGGGTTCGAATCCCTTCCTCTCTGCAAGAAATTTTTTTTTAAACCCTCTAAATCATACGATTTAGAGGGTTTTGTTTTTAAAATAGGTCTTATCTTCGACTGTTAAATATCGAAATATAATACAACAAAGTAGCAATAGATCCTAAAGCAGCAACAACATACGTTCTCGCAGCCCATTTCAACGAATCTTTTGCTCCCGCTTGTTCTTCTTGAGTAAGCATATTTTTGTTTTCTAACCAAGCCAAAGCCCGATTACTAGCATCATATTCTACAGGTAAAGTGATAATCGAAAACAAAGTCGTTGCTGCAAAAATCACGATTCCTATCAATAATAATTGTGGAAAACTTCGCAACATCAAGATGCCTCCTATTAAAATCCACTGCATATAAGACGAGGCAACGTTAACAACTGGAACCAAACTTGAACGCATCGCTAGCCAACTATAAGCTGTTGCATGCTGCACTGCGTGACCACATTCGTGGGCTGCAACAGCTGCTGCAGCAGCATTTCGTTGATTGTAAACAGCCTCGCTCAAATTAACTGTTTTGTCTGTTGGGTTGTAATGATCCGTTAATTGCCCTTCAACCGAAATCACTCTCACATCATAAATTCCGTGATCGGCAAGCATTTTTTCGGCAATTTCTCGCCCAGACATCCCATTTCGCAATTGCAATTTGGAATATTTTTCAAATTTATTTTTCAATCGGTTGCTAACCAACCAGCTTACAAGCATAATTAAACCTGCTAATATCAAATACATAATTTCTATTTTAGATTATAATTTATACTATTATATCAAATTCTGAGCCAAATTTACAAATGCCATTTTGACATTTTATCCAACCAAATTAATCACTTTTCCTGGAACAATAATTATTTTGTTTGGTGTTTTTCCGTCTAATTGTTTTAGCGTTCTTTCGTCTTTCATGATGATTTCCTCGATTTGTTCTTTGGATAAATCCAAAGACAATTCGATAGTAAAACGCATTTTTCCGTTGAAAGAAACAGGATATTCTTTGCTACTTTCCACCAAATGTTTTTCGTCTAAAACAGGAAAAGGTTCTTGTGAAATTCCTTTATAATCTTTTAATTCTTCAATCTTTAAATCTTTTAATTTCAACCATAATTCCTCAGCAATATGTGGCGCATAAGACGAAATTAATATTGTCAATGGCTCTAAAATAGCGCGTTCGTGACAATTTTGAGCAGACAATTCATTCACGCAAATCATAAACTGGGAAACCGAAGTATTAAAAGAAAATCCTTCGATATCTTCTGCCACTTTTTTGATGGTTTTATGCAAGGATTTCAAGCTATCTTTTGATGGTTCGTTATTGGTAACTATTAAACCATTATCATCAAAATACAAACGCCATAATTTTTTAAGGAAACCAAAAACTCCCGAAATTCCCGCCGTGTTCCATGGTTTTGCTTGTTCTAACGGCCCTAAAAACATTTCGTACAAACGCAAAGTATCCGCTCCGTATTCGTTACAAATGTCATCTGGAGTTACTACATTATACTTGGATTTCGACATTTTTTCGATTTCACGACCAACGATGTATTTCCCGTTGTCTTCGCAAATAAATTCAGCATTTTTATAATCTTCTCTCCAATTTTTGAAAGCTTCAACATCCAATTCATCAGAAGTACTTACAAATGAAACATCAACATGAATGGGTTGCACTTTTTGACCTTCAATTTTATTTTTCGAAACGTAGGTGTTTTTCCCGTCTAATCGATATACAAACGCACTCATTCCCAAAATCATTCCCTGATTAATCAGTTTTTTGAAGGGTTCTTCGGTGGGTGCAAAACCTTTGTCTTTTAGAAATTTGTTCCAAAAACGAGAATACAATAAATGGCCTGTTGCGTGTTCGCTTCCGCCAATGTATAAATCCACGCTTTCCCAATATTTCAAAGCATCTGCCGATGCAAATTGGCCGTCATTGTGCGCATCCATATAACGCATCCAATACCATGAACTTCCCGCCCAACCTGGCATGGTGTTCAATTCTAGAGGAAAAATTGTTTCGTTGTCAACTAAATTTGTATTAACAACTTGATTCGTTTTAGTATCCCAAGCCCAAACCAAAGCATTTCCTAAAGGCGGTTGACCATCTTCGGTTGGCAAGTATTTTTCTACTTCCGGCAACACGATTGGCAAGTGTTTCGCATCAATCATTTGCGGCAATCCATTCACATAATATACCGGAAACGGCTCACCCCAATAACGTTGACGAGAGAAAACAGCATCACGCAAACGGTAATTAATTTTTCCTTTTCCTTGGTTTAACAACTCCAATTCAGCGATTACTTTCTTGGTCGCTTCTTTATAATTCAATCCGTTTAGAAAATCAGAATTAGCAATTGTAAAACCTGTTTTTTCACCGTAAGCAAAATCCACCCCGCCCTTTGGGCACCCCTCCAATGGAGGGGAATTTAAAGCAAAAATATTCTTGATTTCTTGCATTCCGTTTTGACCTTTGAAGAAATTGGCGAAAGCATAATCTCTTTCATCACCACAAGGAACTGCCATAACAGCACCCGTTCCGTAACCTGCGAGAACATAATCGCCAATCCAAAC
>CAILTC010000497.1 GCA_903837025.1 uncultured Bacteroidota bacterium
CATAGGTTTTGATTCCTGGAATATTTACTTTGTCTAATAATATTTTTTGTGACATATTATTTATCGTGTAACGTAATTTTATTATCTCTACAATCAGCTATGATCTGATCTACTTTTTCTTTGGTAAGGTGTTCTTTGTAATAATCGCCTAATTGCATCATTGGAGCATAACCGCAAGCACCTAAACATTCTACGCCAGCAATGGTAAACATACCGTCAGCAGTGGTTTCGCCTATTTTTACACCCAATTTTTCGGAAGTATAATCCATTAAATCTTCGGCTCCATTCAAACAACATGGGGAAGTTCTACAAAATTCGAACATGTATTTTCCAATTGGTTTTTGGTTGAACATCGAATAAAAAGAAACCACTTCATAAACCTCAATTGGTTTTATAGTAAGTATTTCTGCTACTTTATTCATTAATTCAAAACTTAACCAGTTGTCATGAGCGTCCTGAACTTCATGCAAAACAGGCAATAATGCCGATTTTTGTTTGCCTTCAGGATAATGACTGATTAATTCATTGATGCGGTTCATCAATGCTTCAGTTATGTTTATTTCTTGTTTGTAAGGTGTTCTTTCCATTTTTATTTTAAATCTGAAATGCTACGCCAGTTCGCTGACGCTCGGGTCAAAAATAGTTATTCTTCAATCTGAAATTTTAAGCGTCTAATTCTCCAGCAATAACATTTAAACTTGATAAAATAACAATCGCATCCGATAGCATTGCACCTTTTATCATTTCCGGATACGCTTGGTAATAAATAAAACAAGGTCTGCGAAAGTGTAATCTATAAGGGGTTCTGCTTCCGTCTGTTACCAAGTAAAATCCTAATTCTCCGTTTCCACCCTCAACCGAATGGTATATTTCGGCAACTGGAACGGGAATTTCACCCATAACAATCTTGAAATGGTAAATCAAGCTTTCCATATCATGGTAAACATCCTCTTTTGGAGGTAAATAATATTCTGGAACATCAGCGTGAAACTCGTTTCCGGCTGGCATTTTTTCTAATGCTTGACGAATGATGCTTAAACTTTCCCATACTTCGGCATTACGAACGCAAAAACGGTCATACGTATCGCCTGATTTTCCAACGGGAACTTTAAATTCAAAATCTTCGTAAGAGGAGTAAGGATGTGCTACGCGAACGTCATAATCAACTCCAGCTGCACGTAAATTTGGACCTGTAAATCCGTAAGCCATAGCTTTTTCAGCAGAAATAGGACCTACATTTACGGTTCTGTCAATAAAAATTCGGTTTCTTTCGAACAAGTTTTCAAATTCTTTCCATGCTACTGGAAAATCTCTTAAAAACACATCTAATTTTCGGAAAGCTTCAGGAGTCCAATCTCTTTCGAAACCACCCATTCTTCCCATATTTGTTGTCAAACGAGCTCCACAAATTTCTTCGTAGATTTCGTAAACTTTCTCTCTAAATTGAAAAACATACAAGAAACCAGTATAAGCTCCTGTATCTACACCAAGAATAGAGTTACAAATCAAGTGATCTGTAATTCTAGCCAATTCCATCACGATAACTCTTAAATATTGGGCTCTTTTTGGAACTTCAATATCCAACAATTTTTCCATAGTCATCCACCAACCCATATTGTTTATAGGAGATGAACAATAATTCATTCGGTCTGTAAGTGGTGTGATTTGGTAAAAAGGACGATTTTCGGCAATTTTCTCAAAAGCTCTATGGATGTAACCAATGGTTGGTTCCGCTTCAAGAATTTTCTCGCCATCCATCAACAAGATATTTTGAAAAATACCGTGGGTCGCAGGATGCGTAGGACCTAAATTTAGAATCGAAAGCTCGCTTCCGTCTTCATTGTGTCGCTCTTTAATTATTTTAGCATATCTATGCTCTGGTGGTAATAATAGTTCTGACATTTATAATGTTGAATTATTTATTTATTATCTTTTTGAGGCGTTCTTCCAAAGAAACGGTCATCTTTGTCAGTTCTTCCTCCATCTTCCATCGGAAATTCTTTTCGCATTGGGAAAGACACCATTTCGTCCATATTTAAAATACGTTTCAATTGTGGATGTCCAATAAAATTGATTCCGTAAAAGTCATACGTTTCTCTTTCCATCCAATTGGAACAAAGAAAAATATTCGAAATTGATTTTATTTCTGGTTTTTCACCGTTGATGAAAGTTTTAATTTTTATACGCTTGTTTTCATACCAATTGTGCAAATGATAAACGATGGCAAATTGTCTTTCGACAACATTATCTGGATAATGAACGCCACATAAATCAGTTAAGAAATGGAAACGTAATGTTGGATCGTTTTTTAGGAAAAGAATAACGGCAGTAATTTTATCCGAAGCTACTTCTAGTGAGAATATATCTTTTTCTTGATTGAAATGGAACACGCTTTCGCCAAATGTTTCCACCAATTTATCTTGAATTTGTGTTGTTTCTAATGCCATTTCCTTATTTTATATTATAAGATGCCAATAATTCTTGATATTCTGGAGAACTTCTTCTTCTTACAGATTCGTTTTTCACTAATTCTTGCAATTGCATCACGCCGTCAACAATTTGTTCTGGTCTTGGAGGACATCC
>CAILTC010000498.1 GCA_903837025.1 uncultured Bacteroidota bacterium
ACGGTATTCAATTAATTATTAATTGAATACCGTTTTTTATTTAAAGTAAAATTTTAATATATTTTTATTTTGAAAGTTTATCCTATTTCAATAGAATAATCAAAAAAAGTAGTTAGAGAAAATCCGATTCAGTTTAAGAAAAGGTAGATTCATATTCAGTCTTTATTTTATTTCAAAAGAGTTCACATAAAAATCCTTATCCACTTCCAGTTTTAAATCTTTCGCAGTTAATGGCAAATTAGTCCATTCCGCTTTTGGTTTTAACCATTGTTCTTTTCCGTTCAAAGTTACTTTTACAGGAATAGCAAAACCAGCAACACCATTCGTCCAACGATAGGATAGCTTATTATTTTTGAATTTATATTCGAAAGTTGGAATTCGAATATCCCGCAAATATTGGTCAAAAAATGGTTTTAAATCCAATCCAACGGCTTGGCTTAAAAAATCTTCAATTTGCTTTGTGGCAACAGTTTGGTGGTAAAAAGTATTATTCAAACCTCGCAAAATCGTTCTCCATTTTTCGTCGTCATTCACAATTTGGCGTAGCGTATGCAACATATTAGCTCCTTTGTAATACATATCGCCAGAACCTTCATTATTCACATTATAGATACCAATAATGTTTTTTTTATTTTGAATTCTACTTCTTAAACCTCTTACATACTCTGCCCCCGCTTGTTTTCCGTAATAATATTCCACAAATAAACTTTCCGAATAATCCGTGAAACTCTCGTGAATCCACATATCAGCGATGTCTTTATACGTGATATTATTGGCAAACCATTCATGACCCGATTCGTGAATAATGATATAATCAAATTTCAATCCCCAACCCGTTCCACTTAAATCACTTCCACGATAACCATTTTTGAAACCATTGCCATAAGTAACACTACTTTGATGTTCCATCCCTAAATACGGAGCTTCAACCAGTTTGTAGCTGTCTTCATAAAACGGATAAGGACCAAACCAATGTTCGAAAGCTTTCAACATTTTTGGCGCATCTTTAAACTGAATTTTTGCTTTTTCAAGATCCTCTTTCAATACATAATAATTGCAATCTAAGTCGCCTTTCTCCCCTTTGAAAACCTCCGAAAACGAAACGTAATCGCCTATGTTGATGTTCACTCCATAATTATTGATCGGGTTCGCAACGTACCAATTGAAAGTCCGAGTACCATCCTTTAGATCAACTACACTTTGCAAGCGACCATTGGAAACATCTGTCAAATTATTGGGAACATTCACGCTTATGAGCATATCATCAACCTCGTCGTACATGTGATCCTTGTTGGGCCACCAAACACTCGCGCCCAATCCCTGACAAGTCGAGGAAATAAAAGGCTTTCCCTTTTTATCTTTGCTCCAAGTTATTCCTCCATCCCAAGGCGGATTCACAGCAACTTTTGGTTTTCCTCCATAAAAAACGGTAAGTTCTTTTATATCATGCGGTTTTTGTGGCGCAACTAATTCAACAAAAAAAGCGTTTCCGTCTCTTTGAAATTTTAATTCCTTACCCTCTTGGATAATTTTATAAATTTCCATTGGTTTTTGCAAGTCAATTTGCATCCGATTGTATTTTTCTAAAACCTGATACCGAATCGTATTAGATCCCGAAATGGTGCTATCAGCGATATTTACCTTAATGTCAAGATGATAATATTTAACGTCCCACCAAGCTCTTTCTTTGGTAATACTACCGCGTAAAGTATCTTGATGCGTAAACACAGGATTCGTTTTAGCAAGAAGTCCTTGTGCTTTTACTCCATTAGAAAGAAGTATGGAGAAACAAATTAAACTTAAATATTTTTTCATAAATTTTCAATAAATTTAGTCAATAGATGAACGCCATAAGCGGAGGCATGTTTGCTTTTTGCAAATTCATCATCGCCAAAGGCAACGCCTGCAATATCAAGATGTGCCCAAGCTTTGTGGTCTTCGGTGAAATATTCTAAAAATTTTGCTGCCGAAATGGCTCCCGCAACCGGTTTACCGCTATAATTTTTTACATCGGCAATATCGCTTTCTATATCTTGCGCGTAACAATCCCAAAGCGGCAATTGCCAAAGTCGTTCTCCAACGGCGTCACCAGATTCTTGTAGTTTCTTCGAAACTGCATCATTATTGGTAAACAAAGCAGCACATTCGTAGCCAAAAGTTCCCATCGCACTTCCCGTTAATGTGGCAATATCAACAATATATTCGGGTTTGAAGTTCTTGATTAAATACGATAATCCGTCAGCCAAAACCAATCTCCCTTCGGCATCGGTATCAATAATTTCTATCGAATGTCCGCTATACGATTGAATGACATCACTTGGCAAAAATGATTTAGCATCTACCGAATTTTCGGCACAAGGTACAATCGCAGTAACTTTTACGGGTAATTTTAAATCGGCAATCAACTTCATAGTTCCAAAAACTGCCGCACCTCCAGCCATATCACATTTCATTTGGAGCATTGCCGAAGTCTTTATATTTAAACCGCCGGTATCAAAAGTGATTCCTTTTCCCACCAAACCTACGTGCTTTGTTTTTGCATCGGCATTTTCTGGTGCGTAATTCATAATCACAAATTGAGGTTCGTTTTGGCTTCCTTTCCCAACGGATAAAAAAGCACCTAAACCTGCTTTTTCTGAAGCTTCAAGACCTAAAACTTCTACCTCAAAACCAAATTTATTTCCGCTTTCATTCGCCCAATTTGCCAAATATTTAGGTGTAACTTTATTCGGTGGCAAATCAACCAATTGCAAAATTTCAAGTTGAGCACTCGCAATTTTTATGGCTTTTGCAACAGTAGGATTCAACTCCTTTTTAGACAATAATGCTAATTCAAAACCTTCCTTCAAAAATGGATGTTTTTCTGTTTTTTTGTAATGCCCTAGGTCATAAGTCCCTAAAAGCATCCCAGAAATGACTGCTTCTACTTGTTCTGTTGTAAAGTTTTCGGGTATAACCAAAGCTACCTCAGAACCAAATAATTCTTTTTGATTAGCGGAAATTCTTCTAAAAATAGTTTTCAAAGATTTATAATCAATTGCTTTTCCTAAGCCAATAAATATATGGGTACAATCGTATTTTTCAACAGTATAATGAGTGTCTTTTTTTCCGTAAAATACTTTTGATGTTACCGAAACTCCATGATATTCAATTGGAACCAAACTTTTTGAATACGTTTCGAAAACAGGAATTAAAACAGTCCCCGTAAACCCTTGAATATCTTTTAATTTTTTTGTTTTCATGTCTTGTATTGAATTATTTGAAATAATAAGTAAATATAGTTGATTGCTATTGGAAATAAAAGAGAAAAATAAAACCCAATAATAAATGAATTATTATTGGGTTTTAAGAACTTATTTCTAATCTTTTGGATTCTTATTTCTGACGACTTTTCAGAACTTGAACCACGTCGTTTAACTGAAATCCTTTGGCTTG
>CAILTC010000499.1 GCA_903837025.1 uncultured Bacteroidota bacterium
GTGTTGTCTATTTATTTTCATGTGGTTATAAATAGGTCCTGAATATGGTAAATTAGGCTCATTATAGTTTTTTGCACGCGCTATAAGAGCGAGGCGCTTCCCAACAGTTTGCTTGTCAATTGGATGAATATTTTTTGCATCACCCACATCAGTTGTTACTACCATTCCCGAATTAGGGACCATTTTCAACGCTATGAGTTGCGCTTCTCGTATCTCGGGATTCTGGCTGTTATGTGGTGCAATTTGAACATAATAAAAAGGGAAATCACCTTGTTTCCAGTCGCTTCTCCAATTTTTAATCATTGCTGGAAATAGGCTTCGATATTGATATGCTTTATCCGCATTACTTTCGCCTTGATACCAAATTACTCCTTTAATTGTATAGTTTATTAACGGATGTAGCATGGCATTATAAAGTACAAAAGGTTCTTTGTTTGCACTTTCTCTTGTTGGTTTTTTGAATACCGTTTTAGATAATTCCGAATCCTTATTCGTATCTAATTGTTGTTTTCTAATATTGGAATAATAGGTTGCCAAATCTGTGTAATATGTTTTTTCTTTTATTGCATTACGTTCTAAAATTGGACTGAAATTAGTATTTTCTTCCAATACTTGTTGTGAAGTCCAAGCTTCGGCTTTTGTTCCGCCCCAAGAAGAGGAGATCAATCCAATAGGAATATTCAATTTTTGAAACAGTTCTCTTCCAAAGAAATAACCCACACCCGAAAATTTTCCTATGGTATTTGGTGAGCATATTTCCCAATTTCCCTTAACATCATTAAGTGGTTTTGGTGAAGCATCAAGGGCAACAGTAAATAGTCGAATGTTAGGATAGTTTGCATTTTGAATTTCGTCTTGATAATTCTGAACACCTGTCTTCCAGTTATTTTCTTCTCTTCCAACCGTAAAAAACATATTAGATTGTCCAGAACAAACCCATACTTCTCCTACAAGAATATTATGAAGCGTGATTTTATTTGTGCCTTCTAAAATTACAGTATATGCTTTTTCGCTGCCTTCTGGTGTTTTGGCAGTCACATTCCAATTTCCTTCTTTATCTGCAATAGTTTCTACAGGAGTGTTTTGCCATTCTAATTGAATGCGTATCTTTTCATTTGGCGACGCCCAACCCCATAAATTTATAGATGAATTTCTCTGTAAAACCATGTTATCACTGACCAAAGCAGGTAATTTAATTTGGGCTGTCAATAAAAACGGAGCACATAAAACAAGAGAAACCAGTAGCTTTTTAAAACAAACCATTCTTAGAATTATTTAGATGAATAGAAGTTGAAAGATAATAGAGTTTTACAAAAAAAGTGTCCTGCTCTGCCCTGTAAATAAAAAAAGCGCCATAGTATAGAACTATAGCGCTTTAATAATATTAAATAAAGATTAGGTGATTACAATCACACTAATTTAGTAACCAGGGTTTTGCATGGCTTGTTTAGCTGAAGATGACAATGGTGCTCCACTTGCATATACTGCATCTAAGAATGTCTGAGGAATAGGGCGCAATAAGTGTTTATCTTGAATATTTGCAGCTGCTTCTGGATTGTAAGCTTTTGCTCTAGCTATTAAAGTTTTGGTTCTACTTAAGTCTTCCCAACGAAGAAACTCTCCGCAAAGTTCTCTAGTTCTCTCATTCAATACTAAACACAACATACGGTCGTAATCACTTGAATATCCTAATGTTGTAATTACAGCATTATCCTCTGCAGGCAAAGAACTAATACTAGGAATTGTCAAGCTAGTTGCTGTGGTTACAGTCGGAATATTGTTAGATTCATAATAAGAATTCTCAGGAATATAAGAGATTGCTATACCATTTTGTCCTGCAGATGTCCAAGAAGCTGAACCATCCGTATAAGCAGAACGAACTTCAGATGATTTGTAAGCAGCACGTGCACGCACTGTATTGATATAAGGCAGAGCATCTGCATAAGCACCTGCACCCGCTTTTGCTAAACGTATTTTTGCTTCAGCAGCCATCAAATAAGTTTCTGCAGAACGCGCTAATGTTAAATCGCGTGATCCTTTTGTGTTGGTCATATCAATTCTTGATCCATCCATGAATTTACTCAATGATGGGAATGTTACATCTGCCATTAAACCAAGGTGATCCGCTGCATAAGCTACACATACAGTTGGTATTGTTTTACCCGTTTTTGCGTATACTACAGTACTAATATTTTTAGTTTTAGCAAACCGAGTATCTGTAGCACTATTAATAACGTACATGATACCTAAATCACCATTAACGTATGGAGCGACTGCTTTGTTAACAATACTTTTTGTTTGTAAACTTTTCCATAAACGAGAATCGTTAACATGGTCAAATACGTTATAAACAAAATAGGTTGGAGCTAAACGGCTAAATGGTCTACCACCTGCTGTGTTACGTTGCATATCTAGCTGCTTGTCATAAACAGAAAGGAAGTATAAATGTTGCCAGTTTCCACCAGTAGTTAAAACATTACTATTAAATTGGGCTGATAAAATTAATTCTGGTAATTTTTCATTTGCACCATCTGGAGCTGTAAAGTTCCATAAATCGGCAAAGTTAGTGGCTAATGGATGGTGAGAAATAACTTCGTCAGACAAGGTTACTACTTGTTGCAAATCGGCAGTTTTTGTAGCCGAGTTCCAAGAGTCATTAATTTCGCTGGCACGAGCTAAATAAGCTTTAGCTAAAAAATGAGCAGCAGCATCTTTAGAAATTTTACCTGGTGTTGAAAATGCCCCTAATAAAGTATAAGCTTGAGTAAAATCAGCTATAATTTGCGTAAATACTGCTTGCGAAGTAGCTCTAGTAAATTCTAATTCTACAGTTGAACTAACCTTAGTTTTTAATGGTACACCTCCATATTGGCTTACTAATTTTAAATAGTTATAAGCTCTCAAAAAATAACCTTCACCTAATGCAGTTTGTTTGATAGCAGGATTAGTAGAAGCAATTGCAGTAGCTGATTCAATAATTTGATTTGCATTTCCAATACCTGTGTATAGATTGTCCCAATTGGTATTAGCTGCTATTGTATTAGCATTAGATACAGTTACAAAAGCTGCAAAACCACTTGTATATGAGTTCCATGTCCAGTTTGATGGATCACCACCTGCATGAAATTCGTCTGTTCCAGATTCTGATGCTGTAAGAGGTACCTCGGTTGCCTTATCTAGATCAAATACTTGATAATAAGTACCTACAACTAAAGTTTGAATACCTGCTTCAGTTTTATAATAATCTTTGCTATATGCTGTAGTCAAATTTTCGTTAAGAAAATCTTGATTACATGAGCTCGTAAGTCCCAATGAAGCAACTAGCATCAACTTGATATATAGTTTTTTGTGATTTTTCATAATATATTTTTTATTAAAATTTAATTTTAGAATTGTACATTAAACCCTAAAGTAAACCCTCTGTTTGAAGCCATAGTTTGTGTATCTAAATCTGTCCATTTAACATTAGAGAAAATGAAACCTGGATTAGTAGCTTGAAGATACAATCTCATTTTAGAAACTCCAATTTTCTGAGCAAATTCATCTGCAAATCTATATCCTACAGAGACATTTCGTATTTTTAGGAACGAACCATCAGTGTATCCTAAGATAGGATAAAATTGGTCACCAGTACCCGCCGAAGCGATTGGTTTTTGGTAATCAGCATTGGTATTAACATCAGTATAATAATTAATCGATCTTTGCCCTAGTATTGCACCTTCGTTTTCTCCTCCAGTATTGTATAGGTATTTGAAACGACCATAAATAAAGAATGAGAAATCTAAGTTTTTATATTTGAAAGTATTTGTTAATCCAGCAATATATTTTGGATCAGAAGTTCCAATAATTACACGGTCATGAGTAGCATCAATTTTATAATCACCATTTTGATCTACAGGTCTAGCACTACCAATTGTAAATCCAGCACCGTTAGCATTAAACTTCGCCATTTCAACAGCGTCAGATGCTTTCCATATTCCATTAGATGCAAAACCATAAACTACATTTACGGGTTGCCCTATAAATAAGTTGTTGTTAATATCATCAAATTTTCCGTTTTGTAAGGTAACAATATGACTTTTTTGTGTTGAAGCACTAAGACTAGAACTCCATTCGAAATCTTTTGTTTTTATGTTTAAAGTATTCAAAGTAAGCTCTACTCCGCTTCCTGCGGTTGCACCAACGTTTGCATAAGTACTAGTAAAACCAGTAACTGTAGGGATACTTCTATTTAATAATAAATTAGTTGTACTACTTGTATAGTATTCTAAGCTACCTGATATTCTGTTATTAAAGATTCCGAAATCTACACCATAGTTAAATTGAGCAGTTTTTTCCCAACCTAAACTTGTATTACCTAGTACAGCATTATTCACTAAACCTGCTCCTGTTGGGTAAAGTATACCTACTAATGGTGGTTGAGTTGCATAAGGAGCTACTGCAGCATTACCTGTAATACCAAAACCTGCTCTTAGTTTTAATTGATTAACCCAAGTAGCATTTTTCATAAAGTTCTCTTTATCTAAACGCCAAGCTAAAGCACTACTAGGGAAAAAAGCCCATTTGTTTCCTGGTGCTAATTGTGAAGCACCGTCATAACGACCTGAAGCAGTAATCAAATATTTGTCGGCATAGCTATAGTTTACTCTACCCATGTAAGACAATAATCCTGAGTTTATTATATTAGAAGAATAACCAGCAAGTGTAACATTAGCAGGTGTCAAAGCATTCCATTTGTTAGCAGTATTCAAAACGTTATTTGCTGACATGGCACTAGATTCATTAGAATATACGGTTTGACTTTTTAACAATGTCACACCAAAATTATGATTACCTAAAGATTTATTATAAAAAATTAAATGATCTAAAGTATAAGATATCGTTTGACTCTTTGACAATGAAGCAAAACTTGTACCAGAACGAACTGCAGAAGTACCATCTAAAAATACACCATCACGGTAAGAAGTAATATCTGGACCAAAATTAACACGGTATTTCAAACCATCAAGTGAATGAGCGAGTGAACCAAAATCAAATTGAGTATAAATACTTCCAAAAGCACGTATTGTTACACGTTGATCTTGAGATAATTGATCCTCACCTACAACGGTTCTAATAACTGCGTTTCCACCTGGATTAGCAATTTTAACTCCATTGGTATCATAAGGAACAGCGTAAGGAAGTTGTAATAATGCCGTTTGAAAAATTCCAGCAGAACTTGTAGTAGCAGATCTTCCCACGTTTGATTGTCCATATTCATTTACAGAATAACTTGTGTTAAGACTAGCTCCCATAGAAAACCATTTAGTTGGAGTAATATCAATATTTGCAACACCATTATAACGTTTTAAACCTTGACCCTTTAATGTTGCAGTATTATCTAAATAACCAAAAGACCCATACGCTTTCATTTTATCAGTACCACCACTAACACTTATATTATGTTGTTGTGTAATCCCCGTTTGAGCAACAAACTTAGTCCAATCTGTAGTCCCAACTTTAGAACCATCCCAAATTCCTCCATTCCATCCTTTTTGGATGTTTGCCCATGCTGATGGATCAGCAGTTGCTAAGAAAATATTTTGGTCATTAGCAATTGTTGGCGCATTTCCTTTTGGATATACCGCTGGATTTGAATAATAATAAGCCCAACGACGAAAATCTATATATTGTGCAGAATTCATCATTGGTGCATACTGATGCAAGGTTTCAGTTGTTACAGAATTATCATAATTTAATGTGAATTTTCCATTTTTACCTTTTTTAGTTGTTACAATGATAACACCATTTGCACCACGAGAACCATAAATAGCAGTAGCTGATGCATCTTTCAAAACATCAATAGCTTCAATATCATTAGGATTCAAGAAATCGATACCTCCAGCATTTGAATCAGAAACAGTTCCTGAACTAATAGGAATTCCATCCACTACATATAGTGGTGAATTTGAAGCAGAAATAGAACGTACCCCACGAATAGTAATAGTTCCCACAGAACCAGGACGTTCGTTTGAAGAAATATCTACCCCAGCTGCTTTTCCTTGCATAGCTTGAACAGCATTTTGTACAGGTCTAGAAGCAATTTGTTCCGCATTTACACTGACAACAGATCCTGTAAGATCTTTTTTCTTCTTTACTCCGTAACCTACAACAACAACTTCTTCAAGAGCTTTACTATTGTCAGTTAATTTAACATTATAAACAGACGATTGACCAATTGTTTTTTCTTCTGTTTTAGAACCAGTAAAAGTAAAAACAAGTGTTTGTCCTGAAGCTGCACTGATGGTATAATTCCCATCAAAATCAGAACTTGTTCCTTTTTGAGTTCCTTTAATAATTACGTTGGCACCGGGTAAAGGAAGTCCTGCAGCATCTGTGATTTTTCCTTTAACCACTTTGTTCTGCGCATAGCCCGATGAATACATCAAAGTAAACAGAGCTATAATAAACAAATAGGTAAATTTGTTTTTCATATTAGATTAATTTTAGTTGTTAATTATTTCCAAATATATTCACAAGACAAAATATCGGCATCCTGTACTACCCTGTAAATTTATTATAGTTCTTTTTTTTATATGAAAAAAAAAGAACTGTAACAATTTAAGTTGTTAAAAATCAATATTTTAAATATAAAAATAATGATGTTTTTTATTTTTTTTGTATATTTTTTTAACATATAAATTTTAGTATGTTTTTTTTTAAAACGTTTTTTTTAAATAATTCAAAAAATAAAGCCGTTTTATTTCTATTATTAGTTGGTTAATAGGTCGTATATAGATAGGAGTTGATTAATGAGGATGTTAAAGTTTTTCCCTTTTATGGTGTTGTATTCCTTAATGGTTAACCTTTTTGAGTAGGCTCCATATTTTAAAAATATGAATATAGGTGGATGAATTAGGATACAGGATGCAACAGGATAGCATTCGTAATAGGATAATTTATTTTTACTTCAAATCTTTTAATAAATTAGCAAATGAAAAGTATTCAAACGGTATTGATTATTGTACTATGTATTTTTTCATAGAAAAAAGAACAAAGTTTAACTAGTTTTAATGGTATAAAACAATTAATAATCAAAACAATAATTTATGTTGATGAAACAGAAACAAAATTACGCTTTTGTACTTTTAGGGATCCTTTTCTCTTTGCAAGCGGTGGCTCAAAATACGACAACTTCACCTTGGCCAGTAATCACTAATACCAATCAGCCTTGGGCTCGCTGGTGGTGGATGGGAAGCGCCGTGGATAAACCTAATCTCAAAAAAAACCTTCTCGATTTGCAAAAAGCCGGAATTGGCGGAGTAGAAATAACCCCCATCTACGGAGTAAAAGGTGAAGAAGCTAATTTCATTGATTATCTCTCTCCAAAATGGATGGAAATGTTGAAATACACCATTCATGTTGCCGACAGCACTGGCATACAAGTTGACATGGTGCTAGGAACAGGCTGGCCTTATGGCGGACTGCAAGTAACATTGCCTTATGCTGCCACAAAATTAGTAGTAGAAAAATACACTGTAAAAAAAGGAGCGACAATAACTCAGGAAATTAAACCCGATAGTACCAAAGAAAAAGTTCCCGCTAAACTTTTGTATGTTGTAGCCTATGATGTCGATGGCTCTTATATTGACCTAACGGATCAATTACAAGGAACGCTTTTAAATTGGAAGGCCAAAAAAACCGATTATACATTATATGCGGTTTTTAGTGGTAAAACAGGACAGCAAGTAAAACGAGCTGCCCCGGGAGGAAAAGGCTATACTTTAGATCATTATTCGGAAGAAGCACTAAATACTTACGTGGTTCCGTTTGATAAAGCTTTCAAAGGATTTGAAGGGAAAATTCGTTCGATTTTCAACGATAGTTATGAAGTGTATGACACCAATTTTACACCCGAATTCTTTACCGAATTTCAAAACAGAAGAGGTTATGATCTTAAAAAACAACTCCCAAAATTATTAAGCAAAACCGATAATGAGGTTGACAATAGAATTAAAGCGGATTATCGCGAAACAATTTCCAATTTATTATTGAATAGTTTTGATAAACCTTGGACGAATTGGGCGCATTCCAAAAATTTCAAAACTCGTCTTCAAGCACATGGATCACCGGGGAATTTGATCGATTTATATGCTTCGGCAGATATTCCTGAATGCGAAACTTTTGGTTCTATGCCATTTGATATTTCTGGTTTAAGACGTGAAAAACAAGACTTTATCGAAGGTAATGCTGATCCTGCGATGCTTAAATTCTCATCATCCGCGGCTCATATTTCTGGAAAACCGTTAGTTTCTTCAGAAACTTTTACTTGGTTGCGAGAACATTTCAAAATCGCCTTATCTCAATGTAAACCTGAAGCCGAGGAGTTGCTTCTCAACGGAATCAACCATATTTTTCTTCACGGTTCTACCTATTCGCCAGAAAGAGCTAAATGGCCGGGATGGAAATTTTATGCTTCGGCAAATTTCAATCCAACGGACCCAACTTGGGAGGATGCTCCTGCCCTATTTTCGTATATCGCAAATTGCCAGTCGATGTTGCAACAAGGTAAATCGGACAATGAAAATTTGTTGTATTGGCCTATTTATGACACTTGGAACAAGTACCAAGGCGGAACTTTATTTTTTCAATTCAAAATTCACACCCTTACAGAATGGTTAAAAGGAACATCGTTTTATGATACTACCAAAAACTTAAAGACAAAGGGATATGAAGTAGATTATATTTCGGATAATTTTATTGCTCAAGCGCAGGTCAAAGAAGGAAAAATAATCTTGCTGGGTGGAACATTTAAATCTTTGATTGTTCCTGTTTGTGAAAAAATGCCTTTGGCAACTTTAGAAAAATTAATAGCCTTGAAAAAAGAAGGGGCAAAAATTATTTTTGAAGGACTTCCCACTTCTGTTCCTGGTTTTAAAGATTACGAAGCACAAAACAAAAAATTAACCGTATTAATTGCCGAAAACAAGAAGAATATCGAGCCTGTTTCTGATGTTTTCAAAGCGCTAGAAAATGCCGATGTATATCCTGAAACATTAGTAAATACGGGGCTAAAATACATTCGAAGAGAAATAGACGGAGAAAAAATATACTATTTAGTGAATCATACTTCAAAAGTAATTGATGGATTTATTCCGTTGAGAGTTGGCAATAAAGAAGTAGTTATTTTTGATCCTTTGACCAAAGAATATGGCAATGCAATAGTTGAAAAGAAAACGAATGTTACCTTGGTAAAACTTCGAATTGAATCTGGGCAATCGATTATTCTAAAAACAGAAAAGACGGCTTCTCAGAAAGAATGGAGATATTTCGAAAAAGCATCCGAACCAATTGTTTTAAAAGGAAATTGGGATATCTCATTTGATAAAGGCGGACCAAAATTACCAGCAAAAGCTACAATTTCAACTTTAGAATCTTGGACAAAATTAAGCCATGATGCTGAAGCTTTTTCTGGAACCGCCACTTATAATTTGCAATTTGATGCACCTAAAACAGAAGCTGAGAATTGGAGTTTAAATCTTGGTGACGTACGTGAAAGTGCTAAGGTTTGGTTAAATGGAACTTTCATTGGAACAGTTTGGGCTAATCCTTTTACGATCAACTTAGGGAAATTGAAAAAAGGAAAAAATAAATTGACCGTTCAAGTCACCAATCTTGGCGCCAACAGAGTCCGAGATATGGAACTTAAAGGCGAAGAATGGAAAATATTTTACGAAATAAACATGGTTGATAAAGATTATAATAAATTTGATGCCACAAAATGGGATCCTACTCCTTCCGGATTATTGGGACCTGTGACTATTACTCCCTTAAAATTAAACAACTAATTATTAAAATATAGATTTCCAAAGAATGAAAAAAATACTTTTATTTTCCGCACTATTGCTACTTTCTACTAGCGTAGCATTGGCGCAACAAACATTTGACAGAGCCTTGGTTTTAAAACAAATGCAATCAGCAAATGATTATTTTATGGATAAATGGCCTGATAGCGGCAAAACTATAATCACCAACAAGGAACGCCCCAGCAATATTTGGACGCGCAGCGTGTATTATGAAGGTTTAATGGCTTTACACGAAATTTTCCCAAAAGAAACCTATTATAATTATGCTTATTCGTGGGCCGAATTTCATAAATGGGGATTCAATAGTGGGAACACGACTCGCAATGCCGATAATTATTGTGCCGCTCAAACCTACATCGATTTATACAATTTAGAACCCGATACCAAAAAATTGAAGAACACAAAAGAGTGCATGAATATGTTGCTAAATACACCTCAACTAAACGATTGGTCTTGGATTGATGCCATACAAATGGGAATGCCTGTTTTTGCAAAAATGGGAGTTTTAGAAAAAGACAATCGTTATTTTGAAAAAATGTATGCTATGTACATGTATTCCAGAAATAATCATGGCGATCACGGCCTTTTCAATCCTAAAGATGGTCTATGGTGGCGTGATGCCGATTTTGATGCACCTTACAAAGAACCAAACGGCGAAGATTGCTATTGGAGTCGCGGAAACGGATGGGTTTTTGCAGCCTTGACAAAAGTTTTGGCAATTACACCAGAAAACGAAGTACATAGAAAACAGTATATTTCTGATTTTAAGGCTATGGCCAAAGCGCTCGCATTGGTACAACGTGAAGATGGTTTTTGGAACGTAAGTTTACACGATAAAAACAACTTTGGAGAAAAAGAAACATCAGGAACGGCTTTATTTGTATACGGAATGGCATACGGAATCAATAGCGGAATTTTAGAAAAAGACGTCTATTTGCCAATAGTAAAAAAAGCATGGGATGCAATGACCGAAAAAAGCTTACACGAAAACGGATTTTTAGGTTTTATGCAATCAACTGGGAAAGAACCAAAAGACGGTCAACCATTAACGTATGATAAAATTCCTGATTTTGAAGATTATGGATTAGGATGTTTTTTATTGGCAGGATCAGAAATTTATAAAATGAAATTTTAAGTAATGAAAAAGTATAACTCCAAATTACAGTCACTAATTTTCGTTTTAAGTTTTGGATTTACATCTTTGATTTATTCGCAAAACAAAGTAATTCCGTTATGGGATAATATCCCTGGAGCTATTGAATCGGCAGATTATAAAGAAGAATTTCGATTAGATAGCAAAGGAAATATCAACGGAATCAAAAAAGTGATAACTCCCACTTTGAAAGTTTTTTTAGCAGACAATAATAATGCTAAAAATGCGGCTGTAATTATTTGCCCTGGTGGCGCTTATACTGTTTTATCGCACGAAAAAGAAGGCGATAAAGTAGCTGCATGGTTTCAATCTATCGGGGTTTCGGCCTTTGTTCTAAAATACAGATTACCAAGTGATGTCATTATGAAAGACAAAACTATTGGGCCGCTTCAGGATGCGCAAGAAGCTGTACGGACTTTGCGGCGAAATGCTGTAGAATGGAATCTTGATCCAGAAAAAATTGGTGTAATTGGCTTTTCGGCAGGAGGACATTTAGCAGCTTCATTATCTACTCGTTATAATGATAAAGTATACGAATCGAAAGACAATCTAAGCGCTCGTCCTGATTTTTCCATCCTAATTTATCCCGTAATTTCTATGGAAGATGCCATTACACATAAAGGTTCTAAAGAGAATCTTTTGGGCAAAAATGTAAGCGTTGAAATGGTTGCAAAATATTCGAATGAAAAACTAGTTGATGAAAATACTCCAAAAACATTTTTGGTACACGCTACAGATGATAAAACGGTTCCTGTTGAAAATAGTATCAATTATTATTTGGCATTAAAAAACCACCATGTTCCTGCAGAAATGCATCTCTATGAGTATGGAGGACACGGTTTTGGTTTAGGCGTCGAAAGAACGAATGTGTCTTGGCCCAAAGCCTGCGAGAAATGGTTGCTTGCCAATGGATTAATCCAAAAACCTGAAGGTTATCTTTTCTCTTATTTCAAAGGAAATGGCGAAGATGGTTTACATTTAGCCTACAGCGAAGATGGCTATAAATGGAAAGCGCTTAAAAACGATACTTCATTTTTAACTCCTGAAGTTGGCAAAGATAAATTGATGCGCGATCCTTGTATTATAAAGGGCGGCGATGGAATGTACCACATGGTCTGGACGGTCAGTTGGACAGATAAAGGCATTGGTTATGCTTCCTCAACAGATTTAATTCATTGGTCTAAACAGGAATTTATTCCCGTTATGACACATGAAAAAAACACCAGAAATACTTGGGCTCCCGAAATAACTTTTGATGAAAAAGAGAATAAATACATGATTTATTGGGCATCGACCATAGATGGGAAATTTACCGAAACTAAATCGATAGATGAGAACACCTACAATCATCGAATATATTACACCATTACTAAAGATTTTAAAAAATTCTCTCGTACAAAACTTCTTTATGACCCTGGTTTTAATGCCATTGACGCTTCTATCGCGAAACAAGATAAAGGGTTTGTTATGTACTTAAAAGACGAAACCCGAAACCCTATACAGAAAAACATAAAAACGGCTTTTAGCGATAATTTATCAGGACCTTACTCCAAAGCAAGCAAACCCATTACAGGAAATTATTGGGCAGAAGGACCTACCGTTACACAAATTGACGGAAATTTAGTCGTATATTTTGATAAGTATAAAGACAAAAAATATGGTGCTGTAAAACAGACTTCAAATGAATGGAAAGATATTTCGGAGGAAATTAGTTTCCCTTTAGGAACGCGCCA
>CAILTC010000500.1 GCA_903837025.1 uncultured Bacteroidota bacterium
CTTAGACGGCGATCCACTTGATGTTTTGGTTTTAATAAACGAACCAACATTTCCAGGTTGTGTAATGGAGGTAAAACCAATTGGAGTTTTTCACATGGCAGATGATAAAGGACCAGACGAAAAAATAATTTGTGTTCCTGTTTCTGATCCAATTTGGAATTCATTAGAAAATCTTTCGGATATTAATCCGCACTTGTTAAAAGAGATTGAGCATTTCTTCCAAGTTTACAAAGATCTTGAAAATAAAGTTGTAGATGTAGGAGGTTGGGGAGATCTAAGCGAAGCACATGCAATTATTATTGAATGTACCGAACGTTTTGAGCAAATTGAGAATAAACCAGAAGGTTTATTCAGTATTAAATAAAAAATTTGGAAAATAATTGAGAAAGCAATATTCAGAAATGGATATTGCTTTTTTATTTGTTAACGTTTTGTTATATTTGTGAAGAAATATTTAATAACCAACATTTTACACAATGAATGAAATAATGATTTATCTGCCATTATTTATGGCAGCAATTGGGTTAGCTTTTATGTTATACAAAAAAGCTTGGGTTTTAAAACAAGATGCAGGAGATGGGAAAATGAAAGAGATTTCAGAACACATCTACGAAGGTGCATTGGCTTTCTTGAAAGCAGAATATAGATTATTAGCCCTATTTGTTGTTCTGGCAAGTATCGTCTTAGCAGGAATTACATTTATACCCGGCACATCAACTCATTTATTTATTGTGGTTGCGTTTGTTTTTGGAGCCTTTTTCTCGGCTTTGGCTGGAAATATGGGGATGAAAATCGCAACAAAAACAAATGTTAGAACAACACAAGCAGCTCGTACTAGTTTGCCACAAGCTTTGAAAGTTTCTTTTGGTGGAGGAACAGTAATGGGATTAGGTGTTGCAGGTCTTGCAGTTCTTGGTTTAACAGGGTTCTTTATTTTCTTTTTCAACTATTTTATGGGCGGAGTTTGGACTTCAACCGAAGATATGACTAAAGTGCTTGAAACATTGGCTGGATTCTCTCTTGGAGCTGAATCTATCGCTTTGTTTGCTAGAGTAGGTGGTGGAATTTATACAAAAGCTGCCGATGTTGGAGCAGATTTAGTGGGTAAAGTGGAAGCTGGAATTCCAGAAGATGATCCAAGAAATCCTGCTACAATTGCAGATAACGTGGGAGATAATGTAGGTGACGTTGCCGGAATGGGTGCCGATTTATTTGGTTCTTATGTAGCAACCGTTCTTGCGGCTATGGTTCTTGGTAATTATGTTATCAAGGATATGGGTGGAAAAATTGATGATATTTTTGGAGGAATAGGACCAATCTTATTGCCAATGGCAATCGCTGGTTTCGGAATTTTATTCTCTATCATCGGGACAATGGTTGTAAAAATAACGGATGACAATGCAAAAGAAGCACAAGTTCAAAAAGCGTTAAACATCGGAAACTGGATTTCTATTGCTTTAACAGCTATTGCTTGTTTTATTTTGGTAAAATATATGCTGCCTTCAACTATGAAAATGAGTTTCTTTGGCGAAGGCCTAAAAGAAATTTCGTCTATGCGAGTTTTCTACGCTACAATCGTAGGTTTAGTAGTTGGTGCAGTAATCTCATCGGTGACTGAGTATTACACCGGTTTGGGTACAAAACCAGTTATGGCAATCGTGCAAAAATCATCAACCGGAGCAGGAACAAATGTAATTGCAGGTTTGGCAACTGGAATGATTTCTACGTTTCCAACCGTATTATTATTTGCTGCTGCAATCTGGACTTCGTATGCTTTTGCAGGTTTCTACGGCGTGGCTCTTGCTGCCTCTGCAATGATGGCTACAACAGCTATGCAATTAGCAATCGATGCTTTCGGACCCATATCGGACAATGCTGGTGGAATCGCTGAAATGAGCGAATTACCAAAAGAAGTTCGTACACGTACCGATATTTTAGATTCAGTAGGTAACACAACTGCTGCAACAGGAAAAGGATTCGCAATCGCTTCAGCGGCATTAACTTCATTGGCTTTGTTTGCTGCTTATGTAACGTTTACAGGAATTGATGGAATCAATATTTTTAAAGCGCCCGTTTTGGCCATGTTATTCGTTGGTGGAATGATACCTGTAGTTTTCTCTGCCTTGGCAATGAACTCTGTTGGTAAAGCCGCTATGGATATGGTGTATGAAGTACGTCGTCAGTTTAAGGAAATTCCAGGAATTATGGAAGGAACCGGAAAACCTGAATATGCAAAATGTGTAGATATATCTACTAAAGCTGCTTTGCGCGAAATGATGTTACCAGGAGTTTTGACTATTGGTTTTCCAATTGCAATCGTACTTTTAGGTAAATTAGTTTATGGCGACAACAACCAATTAATTGCTGAAATGTTAGGGGGTTATATGGCTGGAGTTACCGTTTCTGGTGTTCTTTGGGCTATTTTCCAAAACAATGCTGGTGGTGCTTGGGATAATGCAAAAAAATCTTTCGAAGCAGGAGTTTTGATTAATGGCGAAATGACTTATAAAGGTTCTGATGCGCACAAAGCAGCTGTAACTGGTGATACTGTTGGAGATCCTTTCAAAGATACTTCGGGACCATCAATGAATATCTTGATTAAATTAACCTGTTTAATCGGATTGGTAATTGCTCCAATTTTAGGAAACGGAAGCGCTTCTGACAGTAATAAAGGGGATAAAATGGAGATGATGATGCAATCGAAATGTCCTATGATGGGTAAAGAGGCGATGCCAATGGGTAAATGTGATATGAATAAATGTGCTACAATGACCAAAGATCAGTGCGCAGCAATGTGCGATAGCCTTAAATGTGATCCTGCTGAAAAAGAAATGTGTATGTCACATTATGATGCAAATGGAAAATATATGGCGAAAGAAGGGGAGAAAGCTTGTTGTGCTAAAAAAGGTGCTGGCGAAAAAAACGTTAAAGTTGAAATTATCAATACGAACGGAAAAGCAAAAGCAACGGTAACAACTTCGGAAAACGGAAAATCAAATTCACAAGTTTTTGAAGGTTCGCTTGAATCAGTGAAAGCTCAAGTAGAAGCTTTGAAATAGGCTTTTTAAATAAACTTTGTATAATAAAAATGCCTCACAAAATTTGTGAGGCATTTTTTTATGAACGAATGTAAAATTAATTAAGTCTGACAAGTGCTCCCAACCCGATTTGGTTTCCTATTTGTGGATAAATAAAGGCTGCCGTTTTTTTGTTTTTTCCAAAAGTAACAGACTTAAAAGGATTCCAATACGAAACAATTATTCCCGTTGCCATTCCAATTCCTGCCCCTGCAAGAACATCGGAAGTGTAATGTTTGTTATTGGCAATTCGGAGTGCTCCGGTTGCGGTTGCAAACAAAAAACCGCTGCTGGCATACCATAAATTCGAATCTTTATATTCATAGAAAAGTAGCGTAGCATTTGTAAAACCGGTTGCAGTATGGCCAGAAGGGAAACTAAAATTATTAGAATGATCGGGTCTTTCTTCCCCAACTGCATATTTCAAAGCAAATACGGCAGTTCCCATAATTGCATTGGCAACGGCTATATTAATAGTTTGATGTTGAAAATCATTTTTGGACTTAAAACCTAAATATTTTCCCAAATAGATTTGGGCAACTGGCGCAAATTGCAAATAATTATCGGCCGAAGTATGAAAGTTAGTGCCAAAAAAATTCCTTTCCTTTGTTTGTAAATTGGTATTGAGATTTGTTTTTAAGAGCAATGTTCCTGCAGTGATAAGTATTGTTGGTGCAATAAATTTTTTATACGATATTTTATCCTGATTTTTTAGTGTCGAAAGGGTGTCACTTGATTGTGCATTTCCAAAGAAAACAAATGAAGAAAATAAGAGCGTAAAGAGTTTTGTTTGTATGTTTTTCATTGTTTTTTGAAAATTTTTAAGATTGAATTTTAAAATGTGAATTAGATTCGCCAAATTTACACGGAAAGAGTTATACTTTTATCTGAAAACTATGTATTTTTTATCCGAAGAATTGTTTTTTCCGCCTGTTTCCGAAGCTGATTCTGATGGTATTCTTGCCGTTGGTGGCGACTTATCCCCAGAACGATTACTATTGGCTTATCGGAGCGGCATTTTTCCTTGGTTTGAAGCCGATGAACCGATAATTTGGTGGTCGCCAAATCCTAGAATGGTATTGTTTCTGGATGAATTGGTGGTTTCAAAAAGTATGCGGAATATCTTGAATCGAAATAGTTTCAAAGTTACCTTCAACCAAAATTTCAGGGAGGTCATTTCTAATTGTCAAAAAATAAAACGCAACGGTCAAAACGGAACCTGGATTACCAACGACATGATTGAAGCTTATTGTAAATTGAATGAATTGGGAATAGCAAAATCTGTCGAAGTTTGGCTAAATGACACCTTGGTTGGCGGTGTATATGGCATTGATTTGGGAACTGTTTTTTGTGGAGAAAGTATGTTTTCTTATGTTTCGAATGCCTCGAAAGTAGCTTTTATCGCTTTAGTAAACCAATTGAAAGCAGCCCATTATAAAGTGCTGGATTGCCAAGTTTATAACGAACATTTGGAAAGTCTGGGGTGTAGAGAAATAGAGCGAACTGATTTTATGGAACTTCTGAAAAATTAAATAATTTATGAATACTACCTATTTTGTAAAAGAACTTTATATCTATCCCGTCAAAAGCCTTGCAGGAATTATGATTCAAAGTGGTAGAGTGGAAGAAATGGGTTTTGAAAATGACCGCAGATGGATGCTCATTGACGATGAAAACCAGTTTATAACCCAACGAAAACACCCCAATTTAAGTCAGTTTTACCCTGAAATAAAGGAGGGTAAAATTGAAATTACGTATCTAAATAAAAAGCACGGTTTTTTTATCGATGAAAGTTTAGACAAACCTATTCTTTCAAAGGTTTGGGACGATGCAAGCAAAGTGGTCGAAGTGAATAAAGCGACTTCAAAATGGTTTAGCGATTGTCTAGGCTTTGCTTGTAAACTGGTAAAAATCCTCGAAATGGGCGATAGAAAACACCGTAGTAATAGACTTAATCAAACCCTGAATGTCAGTCTGGCGGATGGTTATCCGTATTTGCTCATTGGCTCTGAAAGTTTGGATTTCTTAAATGAAAAACTAGAAGAAAAGATAACCATTAAAAGGTTTCGACCCAATATTGTTATCCAAAGCCAACTTGCACACGAAGAGGATTTCTGGGCTGTTTTTCAAATTGGAAGTGTCAAATTTAAGAATGCGAAACCCTGCGGCAGATGCGTTATGGTCAATAATAATCCGATGACGGGAGTTATGCAAAAAGAACCTTTAAAGACATTAAGTAGTTATCGAAAAGAAGGGAATTCTGTCTTATTTGGCACCAATATAGTCTGTTTGAACGAAGGCATTATTGCTGTTGGGGATGTTTTGCGTTTTTAAAAGGTTTGGTTTTTCTAAAACAGGCTTTTTTTTTAGAATAAAACAACAAAAATAAACCATTAAGAAAGTGAAGGTCATCAAGCCACAATAACTTAACGAACTTCACTTTCTTAATGGTTGAGAATTCTCTAAAATTCATCTTAAACTTAAAAACCCACGCAAATAAGGGTAGCACCTTTTTTATAAAGGTTTTGTCGCTTATTGCGAATGCGTGAGGGATTGAAGCGGCATCCTTTTGTGGAGCGCAAGCGGAACAAAAGATAGAGCGTAAAGCCCGACCCGAAGTGGTGAGGCACGAAGCCACGGGAGGGGCACGCCAAAATTAAAAAAGATGTTATTGTTAGAATTTTAACTTTCTAAAATTCCAATCTAAGGTGTTGAAGAGAATCAATTCGTTGGTTAAAATAGGCAAATCTAGTATTAATTTTAAAGTTTCGTGCGCCATCATCGTGCCCATCATTCCCGGAAGTGTGCCCATAACACCGTTGAGATTGCAGTTGGGAACGTCATCTGCGTTGGGTGGTTCAGGAAATAAATCGCGAAGATTTTTGCTTCCTTTATGGTTAAAAACCGCCATTTGGCCTTCGTACTTCAAGATGCTGCCATAAACCAACGATTTTCCCAATGCTACACAGGTATCATTTACTAAATAGCGGGTGGCGAAATTGTCGGAGCCATCTACAATCACATCAAAATTTTGGAGGATGTGTGCTGCGTTTTCAACGGTCAGTTTTTCTTCAAAAGCAATCACGCTGATCAAAGGATTCAAGGTTTCTAAAACCGATTTTGCAGTCGTTGCTTTGGGTTGTCCGACATG
The DNA here is from genome assembly GCA_903837025.1 of uncultured Bacteroidota bacterium. GTDB lineage: Bacteria > Bacteroidota > Bacteroidia > Flavobacteriales > Flavobacteriaceae > Flavobacterium. Next base: position 6,229 of record CAILTC010000500.1, read on the forward strand.
GTTTTCGGTATATAAAATTTGGCGTTGCAAGTTGTGCAATTCAATTTTGTCAAAATCTACAATCCCAATCGAACCAACGCCTGCGGTGGCAATGTATTGCAGAATAGGGCAGCCCAAACCGCCAGCGCCAATGACTAAAACAGCCGCCTTTTTGAGTTTTTCTTGTCCCAAATCGCCTATTTCGGGTAACATCATTTGGCGGTTATATCGTAAAAATTCTTGTATTATGCTCATTACATCTGAAATCTAAAATCGTTATTCTAAAATTTAAAATCATAATTTCTATCCCAATCTTTCCAAACGGGTTCGTATCCTCGGCTAGAAATTACGGTTGCAATCTCTGCCGCCGAGCGCTCATCACTGATCTCAAATTGCTCTAAAGATTGTGGATCAACGACGTAACCGCCGGGATTGGTCTTGGATCCGGCACTCATACTGGTAATTCCCAACGGAATGATATTGTTGCGAAATTTCTCATTTTCCCGAGTGGACATCGAGATTTCTAAATCTTCGTTCCATAAACGATACGCACAAATGAGTTGCGCCAAATCTTTATCCTCCATAATAAAGTTGGGTTTAATGACTCCCTCGGCGGGACGAAGTCGTGGGAAAGACACGGTGTATTTGGTTTGCCAATAGGTTTTTTGCAAATAATCTAAATGTAAGGCGTTGAAAAAACTGTCGGTTCGCCAATCTTCTAAACCTAATAAAACCCCTAAACCTATTTTATGAATTCCCGCAGTTCCCACCCGATCCGGAGTTTCTAATCGAAAATCGAAATTGGATTTTTTGCCTTTGGTGTGATATTTTTTGTACACCTCCCGATGATATGTTTCCTGATACACCAAAACCGAATAGACTCCGGCGGTGTGTAATTGTTCGTATTCTGGGGTTGACAAGGGTTGCACTTCTACCGAAATGGTCGAAAAATTATTTTTTATTTGAGCGACTGATTTTAAGAAATAATCAATATTTACGGTCTGATTGGCTTCGCCAGTTACTAATAAAACATGATCGAAACCCGCTTTTTTTAGGGCGGAGACTTCTAATGTGATTTCGCTTTCGGTAAGTGTTTTTCGTTTGATTTTGTTGTCTAAACTAAAGCCACAATAGGTGCAAATGTTTTGGCATTCGTTGCTTAAATATAAAGGCGCATACATTTGGATGGTTTTGCCAAAACGTTTTTTGGTTAATTCGTGACTTATTTGCGCCATTTGTTCCAAATAGGGTTGGGCAGCAGGAGATATCAAAGTCAGAAAATCATCTAGATTGCGTTTGTTTTTGGCCAAAGCCAATTCTACTTCTAGGGCAGAAGTTTGGTAAATCTTGGTCTGGATGGTGTCCCAGTCGTATTGTTCGAAAAGGGTTTTGAATGTGTTCATTGTTTTTTGTTTTGGCACGCAGAATTTGCAGAATTTTGCAGCTTTTTTTAAATGTATTTCTCAATTTTCATCTGCGTAAATCTGCAAAATTTGAGTACTAATTCTAATCTTCAAATTATAGTTTATTTGCAATTCTTTTGATATCATTCAATATTGTGGCTGTATTGAAATTGACAAGTATCCCTAATTTTTTATTTGTAAGTTTTAAGTAGTTTGTAATTTGTTTATAGTGAATTGGTGCTAAATCCTCTACCGATTTTAATTCAATAATCACTTTGTCTTCTACTAATAGATCAATTTTAAAAGCAACATCCAATATGATTTCTTCGTAAGGGATGATGATCCCGAGTTGTCTTTCAACTTTTAATTCCATTTTGGTTAATTCATAATGCAAAGCACTTTCATAAACAGATTCAAATAAACCCGGTCCGAGTTTGTTGTACACCTTAAAAATTGCTCCTCTAATCTTGAATGAAATGTCGTTTTCTGTCATTTTACGAAAATTTAATAATTAGTGTTAGCTAAAAATTAAATATAGTCAATTTATTACAAATTTTTTTTTGTTTCATATTGATTTAAGAACTCTCATTTATTTTTTTCTGCTTAAATCGACAAAATCTGCGTGTCAATTTTTTTAATGTTAATGATATAAAACCTTTTGAACTTTGTGCTTTTCTTTGTGTCTTCGTGGTTAAATTACTCCTGCAAAAAAGCAGTCAAAGGGCTTGAAGCCACCGCTTGTCTGTATTGTTGTCCTAATTTGGCTTCGAAAGCTTTTCGACCTGCAATTACGGCCTCCCTAAAAGCTTCCGCCATTAGTCTTGGATTTCCAGCCACGGCAATGGCGGTGTTGACTAAAACGGCATCGGCACCCAATTCCATTGCTTTTGCAGCGTCTGATGGTGCGCCAATTCCGGCGTCAATAATAACGGGGACTTTGCTTTGCTCGATGATGATTTCTAAAAAATCGATGGTTTTTAATCCTTTGTTGCTGCCAATTGGCGAACCCAATGGCATCACTGCCGATGTTCCAGCGTCTTCCAAGCGTTTGCATAATACGGGATCGGCGTGGATGTAAGGCAAAACGATGAATCCTAATTTGGCGAGTTCCTCGGTGGCCCGTAAGGTTTCGATTGCATCGGGCATCAAGTATTTAGGATCGGGATGAATTTCTAATTTTAGCCAGTTGGTTTCTAAAGCTTCACGCGCTAATTGTGCCGCAAAAATGGCTTCTTTGGCATTTCGAGCCCCAGAAGTATTGGGCAATATGTGAATGCGTGGATGCTTGAGATGGGCTAAAATAGCATCGGTTTCAGTTTCAAAATCGATCCGTTTTAGGGCAACAGTAACCAACTCGCTTCCTGAGGCCAAAATAGCTTCTTCCATAAGTTGGTTTGAACCGAATTTTCCTGTCCCTAAAAACAAGCGAGAGTCAAATATTTTGTCTCCTATTTTAAATGGTACCATATAGTTTTTTGTTAAGTTGTGCGATAAGTTGTTTTGGATTTTCGCAATTGGCAATTAAACCAGAAACGGCAATTCCATGAATTCCAATTTCGATGAGGCTTTCAACGTTTTCTAATTGAATGCCGCCAATGGCGTAAATGGGAACTTCAAGCGAATGACTTTTCATTCTTTCGATAATCGAATGGTAGCCTTCCAATCCTAAAATGGGACTTAATTTTTCTTTTGTAGTTGTGAATTGAAAAGGGCCCAAACCAATATAATCGCAGCTATTTTGAATGTGGTTTTGAATGTCTTCAAAAGTATTGGCGGTGCCTCCAATGATTTTTGTATTGCTTAAAATAGCTCTGGCGTCTTTGATTTTCA
>CAILTC010000501.1 GCA_903837025.1 uncultured Bacteroidota bacterium
GAACGCATCACCGAGTAAAACTCTAAATCTTCCTTCACTTTCGCTTTACGACGAATTCCGGCAGTATCTACCAAGTTGAATTCGAATCCAAAACGGTCAAATTTCGTATCAATAGCATCACGAGTAGTACCCGCAATGTCGGTAACCATAAAACGTTCTTTACCAATCAAGGCATTTATAAAACTCGATTTTCCAGCATTTGGGCGGCCCACAACTGCAAAACGAGGCAAAACAACTTCTTCTTGAACGGGTTCTGGTTTTATTGGAAAAGCATCAATTACAGCATCCAATAAATCCCCTGTCCCACTTCCTGAAATACTGGCAAAAGTGTAAAATTCACCTAATCCAAGGTTATAAAACTCAAGAGCATCTTTCTCACGCATGGCGTTATCTACCTTATTTACAGCAAGTAAAACAGGTTTTTTTACCTTACGCAAAAGTCGAGCAACGATATCATCCATTGGTGTAATCCCTTCTTCAACATCAACTACAAATATAATTACGTCGGCTTCATCAATCGCTAATTCGACTTGTTTACGCATTTCGCCTTCAAAAACGTCATCCGATCCACGAACGTAACCACCCGTGTCAATTACAGAAAATTCCTTTCCGTTCCATTCGCTTTTACCATAGTTCCTGTCACGGGTTACTCCCGAAACCGAATCTACAATCGCTTCTCTTCGCTGTATTAATCGATTAAAAAGCGTCGATTTTCCTACGTTTGGTCTTCCTACAATGGCTACAATGTTGTTCATTTTTCTAATTTTAATGTGCATCTTGAAGAGTATAGATTTCCTTTTAATAAAATCATTAATCCTTAAAATGCAGGCAATATGGTATTTTAATTTTTTGCAAAGGTAGTGTTAAAAACCATACTATCCATTTTTTTACTATTTTGCAGTCCTATTTAATTCATTCAACCAAAAAACCACTATTATGGATGCCAATAATGAAATAAGACTACGCCTTCGTTTTTACAAAGATGTACCCGAATCCATAGAATCTGTTCGTCAAAAATTTGAGAAATTCAAAGTCAATTGCACCGAAGATTGTCATCTAAAAATCAAACACAATCATATTTGGATGAATATGCCTGAACAAAAACGCGAATATTGGTCGCCTCATTTGCATTTAGAATTGGAAACCAATGAAAATAAAGAAACTCATATCCGTGGATTATTTGGGCCTGAACCCACTTTATGGACGCTTTTTATGTTTTTGCATTTTATGGTTGCGGGAATTTTTATCGTATTTAGCGCTATCGCCTACTCCAATTATATGCTAAAAATACCCACAACATTCGATTTAATCGTGATGTTGCTTATGTTTATCGTTTGGTTTTTGATTTATTTCATTGCCAAACAAATCCGTTATAAAGGCAACGGACAAATGAATGAATTGGAAGCAAAGTTCTTGGAGATTTTAGAATCTTAGTTTTTTCTTGGAGCTAATCCCGCTATTCGCTACAATCTTTTTCAATCCTTTCAGGGTACGAAACCCTGAAATGAATTAGAAAAAGGATTTTCACTTCAATCGGGGCTAAAAAAAAATCAGTAGAATAGTACACAATTTTGTGATTTCTCCTTCGTCGAAATGACAAACAGCCATACTATATATTTAACA
>CAILTC010000502.1 GCA_903837025.1 uncultured Bacteroidota bacterium
GCATCAGTTGTAAAACTGGTGCTTTTTTTGTTTTAGGAGCAAAACTATTTCCGCCTCTAATAACCACTGCTCCTGCTGTTCGCTATATCTCTTGCGGCAAACACCGCCACAAGAGGATGCCGCTACCATCAGGGCTATTGAGAAATACTCTTTTTCAAAATAACTACAAAAATGATTTAAGATTTTTGATTAACGATTACGGATTTCAGATGTATAAAACCCCTTAAAACAGACAATCTTATATTTATCAACACAAATCTAAAATCAAGAATCATTAATCTGCAATCAAAAAATAAGTTTACTTTTGCAGCATGATAAAATGGATAACAGCACTGTTTTCATCAACAAAAACAGAAGAAAACTCAGATTATATGAACCATGAGGTTCACGAACAGCAAAAAAATAATATAAAAAGCGTGAGTAATAAATATTTAATCGTAGGCTTGGGCAACATTGGTGCCGAATACGTAAACACCAGACACAACATCGGTTTTAAAATCGTCGATTTCTTAGCAAAAAAAGAAGGAATCAATTTTGAAACGGCAAAACTTGGTTCCCTTGCTCAATATAAATTTAAAGGGCGCACTTTTTTTCTGCTGAAACCCAATACCTACATGAATTTGAGCGGTAAAGCCGTAAAATTCTGGATGGACAAAGAAAATATTCCGCTTGAAAACATCATGATTATTGCCGATGATCTGAATCTTTCCTTTGGAACCATCCGCATTAAACCAAAAGGAAGCGATGGCGGTCATAACGGATTAAAAAATATCAACTTGCTGTTGAATACCACAAATTATACCCGATTTCGTTTTGGCATCAGCGACGAATTCAAAAAAGGAAAACAAATAGATTATGTACTAGGCGACTGGGACGATGAAGAAAAAACAAAACTTCCGGAACGATTAGAATTGGCTTCCGAAGTCATAAAATCCTTTGGTACAGCTGGATTAGAAAACACGATGACGACTTTTAACGGAAAATAAAACCAACTTCTGCATCTAATTTTCTTAAAACAGCTATAATTATATTTAAAATTTAAGAAAATTAGTAACTTTGATTAAATTTTAAAAAAAATGAAGAGTACCATTCCCAAAACTGGTTATAAAACATTTGTCTTATTTTGTTTATTTATACTCAACATTGGATATAGCCAAAAACAGAATACTAGAATCTTATTTGGCAAACCCATTAAGTCTGAAAGTATAAATCCACAAAATGGGTACATTCGTTGTGCATCAACTGAATACGAAAAATACCTTCAAGAAAAAGATCCTAAAAGAATGACAGAAACCCAGTTTGAAGCATGGGTAACCCCACTTGTCAACCGGTACGCTGCCATGCGAAGTACTTCTAAAACTGCTGGTACATCAGTAATAACTATACCTGTAGTTGTTCACGTAATTTATAATGGTCAGGCAATAGGTGTTGCACCAAACATTACTGATGCCCAAGTACAATCACAAATTATGGTTCTGAATCAAGATTACAGCAAATTGATAGGAACTCCTGGCTATAATACAAATCCTGTAGGATCAAATACTCAAATCCAATTTGTATTGGCGCAACAAGACCCAAACGGAAATCCCACAAACGGAATTGATCGGGTAAGTTTATGCCAAGCTTCTTGGTCTGACACAGAAATGGATGCAACGGTAAAGCCAGCAACAATATGGAATCCAGCATTATATATGAATATGTGGAGCGTCAATTTTTCTGACAATACACTTCTGGGCTATGCTCAATTTCCTGATAAATCAACATTACCAGGACTCAATACAACTAATGGGGCTGCAAATTCTGATGGAGTCGTTTCTAACTATAATGTATTTGGAACTATTGCCGCTAATGATGGCTCATTTCTGTTGAGCGCCACCTACAATAAAGGCAGAACAATGACCCATGAGGTGGGACATTTTTTAGGATTAAGGCATATATGGGGCGATTCGACTTGTGGCACTGATTATTGCGCAGATACACCCATTCATCATGATTCTAATTATGGTTGTCCTTCACCAATTCCTTTAAGTTGCGACACGGTCCCTGTCCCTGAAATGATCGACAACTATATGGATTATACTGACGACACCTGTATGGATATTTTTACTCAAAACCAATCGGATAGAATAGCTGTTGTTATGGCAAATTCTACCAGAAGAAGTACTTTAAAAACATCTACAAAAGCGACAGCTGTAACTTTATTTGCTAATGATGCCGAAGTTAAGCTTGAGGCAACTTGCGATATGGCAACTTGCGGAACAATCCCTAATCAAGCCATTCAAAAAGTAATCCTCTATAATAGGGGCACAACAACTTTGACAGCTGCAACACTTAATTACACGATTAATGGTGGAACAAATAATGTGTATAATTGGACAGGTAGTTTAGCTATTAATCAATCAGTAACATTTGGCATAACCATAAATGCAACAGCAAATGGAACAATAACCGTTAGCGTTTCAAAAGCGAATGGAGTTACTGACCAAAGAGCATCCAATAATTCAGCAACTGGAACTTTTATCATACCGACTCCATCTACTAATTATACTTTTACCGATTTCGTGTTTCGAATACAACAAGATTATTGGGGAAGCGAAACCACCTGGGACTTAAAAAATAGTTCGGGTACCACATTACACAGCGGCGGTCCTTATAAAGACACTTATGTAAACGCAACGACAATATCTGTTGTTCCGGCATTGATAACTGAAAATTGGTCTTTACCCGCCAACCAATGTTATACTTTTACTATACATGACAAATCTGGGGACGGAATTTGCTGCGGAACGGGTCTTGGCGCTTCTGGTGATGGATATTATGACATTAAATCTACCGATGGTTTAACAACTATTACCTCTGGAGCTTCTTTTGGCTCAATCCAAAGTAACTCCTTCACGACCAATTCACTTGGGGTTAATGCTTTCGAGACATCCTCAGCTATTTTTATTTATCCCAATCCAACAAAAGGAATTATAAACATCGCTATTCCTAGTAATTTTGGTTTGCCAAATAGTTACACCATTTACAACAGTGTTGGACAAATCATTAACCATAAAGAAGTTTTATTTCAATCCGATTTAACAATAAATACTTCCTCTTTGAGTAACGGAATTTACTTTATAACGGTTACAAAAGGAGACGCAAAAAAAACCTTGCAATTTATCAAGGAATAAAATTAAGAAATAAAATATATAGGGGGATTGATTTATTTCAATCCTCTTTTTTTATACGTTATTATTACGCTAAATTTGCGCCATTCTAAAACAATTGCCTTGAAGATATTTCATTCTATAAATGATTTCAAATCCACAAAAAAAACGATCCTAACCTTAGGTACTTTTGATGGTGTGCATCTGGGTCACAGAAAAATACTGGAAAAACTAACTCAAAATATTGAAAACGAAAAATACGAAAGTCTTGTACTTACTTTTTTTCCACATCCGCGAATGGTTTTAAAAGGACAATCAGAAGTGAAATTACTCAATACCATAGAGGAAAAAATCGAACTTCTGGAAAAAATAGGAATCCAAAACCTTGTCATTCATCCTTTCGACGAAAAATTTTCGGAATTAACCGCCGAGGAATTTGTAAAAAAAGTTCTCGTAAATCAATTTCATATTCAAAAAATAATTATTGGTCACGATCACCGATTCGGCAGAAATCGTACCGCAAATATTGATGATTTAATCAATTTTGGAAAACAATACCATTTTGAAGTAGAACAAATTTCGGTTCAGGAAATAAATGAAGTTTCTATAAGTTCAACAAAAATCAGAACCGCATTAACCGATGGAAATATGGCTTTGGCCAATGAATTTCTTGGTTACGACTATGTCTTGTCTGGCATAATCACCAAAGGAAAACAACTAGGAAGAACTATAGGATTCCCCACTGCCAACCTGCGAATTCAAGAAAACTTCAAGCTTATTCCGCAAAACGGTGTTTATATTGTAAAAAGCAGCATCAACCAGAAAACCGTTTTCGGAATGATGAATATTGGATTTAATCCAACGGTAGCTGGAGAAAATTTATCAATTGAAGTGCATTATTTTAATTTTGATGCTGATTTGTATGACCAAGAAATAAAAGTTTCCTTGCTTGAATACCTTCGTACCGAACAAAAATTCGGCTCAGTTGACTTATTAAAAGAGCAATTAGCAAAAGATAGAATTTCAGCTTTGAATTATATCAATGGCCTTTAATACAAAAATCCCATTCGACGAATGGGATTTTTTGAAATGTATAGTTGATAAGACTTAAGAAGTTTTTAGTGTAATTCTTAATTATGATGAAACGCTTTTTTATTAAAAACTAATAAAATTCCAACACCAGTCGAGATAGACATATCGGCAATGTTGAAAATTGCATTAAAAAATTTGAAATGATGTCCACCCCAAAGAGGGAACCATTCTGGCCAGTTTCCTTCAAATAAAGGGAAATATAACATATCAACAACTTTACCATAAAACCCTGTTCCATAAGGCTTGTTTGAAGCTAAAGTAGCCAAATTACCATAACTATCATCGAAAATAACACCATAGAAAACAGAATCGATGATGTTCCCAAAAGCACCTGCAAGAATAAGCGAAATTGCGACAATTAGGTAATTAGAACTGCGTTTTCTTTCGACAGAATCCCAAAGCCAATAGCCAATTCCCGTTACAGCAACCAGTCTAAAAACGGTAAGAAATAATTTTCCGTAAATCCCAGGAATTACGGTTCCCCAGGCCATTCCTTCATTTTCTATCAAAAGGATTTTAAACCAACTTGTGACGTCAACTTGTCCGCTTTCGCCATAAACAAAATTAGTTTTGATGTAGATTTTAGAAAGTTGATCAACAACTAAAAGGATAAAAACAATCAGGTAAGCTTTTCTTAAATTCATTTTGTAAATTTTAATGCGC
>CAILTC010000503.1 GCA_903837025.1 uncultured Bacteroidota bacterium
AAAAATATGCAAGACGACAACCAAGAACATTTTAAAAGAGAACTCGGATTACTCGACGGAACCATGCTCGTAGTGGGCTCGATGATAGGTTCGGGAATATTTATTGTAAGCTCGGATATGGTGCGCCAATTGGGTTCTGCCGGCTGGCTTATTGCTATGTGGGTGCTCACCGGATTTATTACCGTGATTGCCGCCGTGAGTTATGGCGAGTTGAGCGCGATGTTTCCCAAAGCAGGCGGACAATATGTGTATATCAAAGAAGCTTACGGAAAACTGATTGGTTTCTTGTACGGATGGAGCTTTTTTGCCGTGATACAAACCGGCACGATCGCTGCCGTAGGAGTTGCTTTTTCTAAATTTGCCGCCTATTTGTATCCGCCTGTGAGCGAAAAGCATATCATTTTTGAATTGGGTGATTTCAAACTTCACGCTGCTCAAATCGTTTCTATTATCACCATTGTTTTATTGAGTTATATCAATAGTCGTGGGGTAAAAAACAGTAAGATTTTGCAAACTGTTTTGACGGTTATTAAAATTGTGTCCATTTTTGGATTGATAATTTTTGGTTTTGTGGCTGCCAAAGCTGATGTTTGGGATGCCAACTGGGCTAATGCTTGGACTTCAAAATCAATGGATGTTGCAAGCGGATCTTGGCTTCCTATTAGTGGGATAACTTTGATTTCGGCAATTTCAGCGGCTTTGGTGGGTTCGTTGTTTTCGAGCGTGGCTTGGGAAGGCGTGACTTTTATCGCTGGTGAAATTAAGAACCCAAAACGTAATGTGGGATTAAGTTTGTTCCTGGGAACATTGATTGTAAGTTCTATTTATATTTTGGCCAATGTGATGTATTTGGCGGTTGTTCCTTTGCAAGATATTGCTACGGCCGAATCGGATCGTGTGGCCGTTGTGGCTTCACAAAATATTTTTGGAAACATTGGTACTTTGATCATAGCGGTGATGATTATGATTTCGACTTTTGCCTGTAATAACGGATTGATTATGGCGGGTGCAAGAGTGTATTATACGATGGCGAAAGATGGTTTGTTTTTCAAAAAAGCCGCAAATCTTAATCAAGCAAGTGTTCCCGCTTGGGCAATATGGATGCAATGTTTTTGGGCTTCGGCTTTGTGTTTGACAGGGAAATATGGCGATTTATTAGATTTTGTTGTGATTATCGTTTTGATATTTTATATTCTTACCATTTACGGAATTTTTATTCTGCGCAAGAAAATGCCCAATGCCGAAAGACCGTATAAAGCTTTTGGTTATCCGTTTGTTCCAGCACTTTATATTATTGTTGCTAGTGCCATCGGGATTGCTTTGTTGTACACCAAACCGAGTACTTGCGGTTGGGGCGTTTTTATCATGCTGATAGGAATTCCTATTTATTACTTGACAAAACAAAAAGAGTAGATTTCTGGTTTCAGGGACTATCCTTAATTTTATTTGATTATTGTGCTATTCTAAAATAAAAAAACCATCCCGCCCGTTGGGCACCCCTCCAAAGGAGGGGAATGCGAACTACTTCCCCTCCTTTGGAGGGGTGCCGAAAGGCGGGGTGGTCATTAGGTATTTTAATGATAAATTTCTTTTTGAATTAGAATTCCCTAGCCCTGATAGAAGTGGAAATCCTTTTCTTTTTTGCTGCCAAAAAAGAAAAGATTGCAACGAATAGCAGGAAATAGCTCTAAATAAAAAAATCCGTTTCATTAATTTGAAACGGATTTTCTGTTGTAAAGAATATGCTATTTTAGTGAACAAGTTCCTGTAAAACAGTTTCAACATTATTAAAAGGCAATCCCCAAGCATCGGCAACGCCTTTATAAACAACTTGACCGTTGGCGATATTGAGTCCTTTTTTTAGTTCTTCGTTTTCGTTACAGGCTTTTTTCCAACCTTTGTTAGCCAATTGTAACGCATACGGTAAAGTGGCGTTTGTCAAGGCTAGGGTCGAAGTGTAAGGCACTGCACCGGGCATATTAGCGACGCAATAATGCACTATATCGTCAATGATAAAGGTCGGATTTTCGTGTGTTGTAGGTTGGCAAGTTTCGATACAACCTCCTTGGTCAACGGCAACATCAACAAGAACGGTTCCTGGACTCATCAGTTTTAGCATATCGCGCGTGATTAAATGAGGCGCTTTGGCACCTGGAATCAACACTGCACCGATAACCAAATCAGCCTGGGCAATGGCTTCGCGAATGTTGTAATGGTTCGACATAATTGTAGTAACATTGGCTGGCATCACATCCGATAAATAGCGCAAACGGGCTAAACTTACATCCATAATTGTTACTTGAGCACCAAAACCGGCAGCCATTTTCGCTGCTTGTGTTCCCACAATTCCACCACCTAGAACGACTACTTTTGCTGGAGGAACTCCCGGAACGCCACCCAAAAGGATTCCTTTTCCTTTCATTGGTTTTTCTAAATATTTAGCACCTTCTTGAATAGACATTCTTCCTGCTACTTCAGACATGGGAACCAATAAAGGCAAACTACGATCTGATTTTTCTACGGTTTCGTATGCCAAACAAACCGCTTCGCGATCAATCATGGCATGCGTTAATGCTTCGCCTGAAGCAAAATGGAAATAGGTAAATAGTACTTGGTCTTTTTTGATAAGCGGATATTCCGAAGCAATTGGCTCTTTTACTTTGATAATCATTTCGGCAATTTCATAAACGGCTTCAATTGTTGGTAACAATTCGGCGCCAGCATCTGAATAGGCTTTGTCGCTGAAACCACTGTTTTCTCCTGCACTTTGCTGAACATAAACATGATGTCCGTGTTTTTTGAATTCGGCTACTCCCGCAGGTGTAAGTGCTACTCGGTTTTCGTTGTTTTTGATTTCTTTTGGAACTCCAATTATCATGTTGTATGTATTTAAAGGTTAGAGTAAATAGTAATACAAATGTAAGACTTAAAGAAATTATTATGTTATACTGACTTAAATTAAGAAAATATTAGTTTTATTTGGTATTTTTACATAAATTATTTCTTTTTTGTAGTTGCTTTTTATTTCTAAAACGAAAAAATATCTGATTTTTAATTTGAAAAATGTATTCTTTTAATCCTTTTATGATATGATTTTAGACGAAACCGACAAAAAAATACTGCGACTTCTTCAAGCCGATGCTCACATGACTTTGAAGGATATTGCCAATAAAATAAATCTTTCGCTCACGCCGGTTCATGATCGGGTGAAGCGTCTAGAAAAAGAGGGGATTATCGAGAAATATGTTTCGATTTTGAACAAGAAGAAATTAGGCAAGAATTTGATGGTGTATTGCCAAGTCACGCTTGTGAAACAAACGTATGATGTTTCGGAAGGTTTTAATAATTCGATTTTGAATATGCCCGAAGTGGTCGAATGTAATTTTATTTCGGGAAGTTTCGATTATATGCTCAAAATCATTTTACCCGATATGGAAAGTTATCATTATTTCCACCAAAAGAAATTATCGATTTTACCCGAGGTCTCCTTGATAAATAGCTTTTTTATTATTTCGGAAGTGAAAAGCACTACGGTTTTGCCCATTTAAAAAATATGATTTTCAGTTATTCTGTAAACATTCAAGCTTAAATGCATAATCATACGTGAATTTTCTTTCCATAAAAATACCCCCAAATAGTGTCTAACTTTTTGGGGGCAGTCTTTTTGAAACGGATTTTCTTTATTCAGAACTATTTTCTCAGCAACCTGAAATCTAGTAGTGCGTAAAGCGTCTTACTTTAGCAATATATTTAGCCAAACGGATTACTTGGTGGCTGTAGCCAAATTCGTTGTCATACCAAATATATAAAACGATATTCTTGCCGTTTTTTGAAACAATAGTCGCGTTACTGTCATAAATTGCTGGTGCCGATGTGCCAATAATATCCGAAGAAACCAACTCATTATTCAAGGAATATTTAATTTGTTCTACCAATTCGCCTTCCAACGCATATTTTTTCATGATGGAATTTACATCGGCAATCGAAGTTTTTTTGGCAACTTCTAAACTTAAAACTACCAAAGAACCGTTAGGAACAGGTACCCGAATAGCGTTGGAAGTTAATTTGCCTTCAAGCGATGGCAGCGCTTTGGCAACGGCCGTTCCAGCGCCAGTTTCGGTAATTACCATGTTTAAGGCCGCAGCTCTACCGCGACGGTATTTTCTATGCATATTATCGACCAAATTTTGGTCATTTGTATAAGCATGAATGGTTTCTAAATGTCCTTTTACAACGACTAAGGTGTCTTCAATCGCTTTTAGAATTGGTGTTATGGCATTGGTCGTGCAGGATGCTGCCGAAAAAATGGTGTTTTCATCTGGATTATAGTCATTGTGGTTAACGCCATAAACAATATTAGGAACCCCTTTTCCCGGAGCAGTAAGCAACACTTTTTCGACTCCTTTTGAAGTTAAATGTCTTGCCAAAGCCTCTTGGGTGGTGAAAGCGCCAGTGTTATCAATTACCAACGCATTTTCTATATCGTATTTTGTATAATCAATTTCTTCGGGGCTATTTGCTGTAATAATATGAACGGTAGTTTCGTTGATAATCAAAGCGTTATTTTTATGATCGGCTATTACAGATCCTTGAAAATCGCCATGTATTGAATCGTAACGCAACAAAGAAGCTCTTTTTTCTAGTGAAACAGCGTCAATTTTATCTCGTGTGACGATGGCTCTCAATCGCAATTGGTTGCCTTTGGCCATTTTCGACATTAATTCACGAGCTACCAATCGCCCAATTCTTCCAAAACCATAAAGAATCACGTCCTTAGGTTGAATTTCCTCGGAGTTTTTAGCGTCTTTTAATTTGTCGAGGACAAAATATTTGGCATTCGGATATTTTTCACTTTCCAAAAGATATTCATAAGTCAGCTTGCCAATGTCTAATTTTGATGGAGGCAAATTCATGGAGTAAATGGCTTTTGCAATTTCAACGGAATCATAAATAGAAATCGGTTTTCCCACAAATTCTCTAGCGTATCCGTGCAGGTTGATAATTTCGCTTACATTTCTATCAATTAATTGATTGCGGAATAAGACCATCTCGATGGATTTGTCATACCATAAATCGCTTATGATTTTTATGAATTCTACGCCAGCTCTTCGTCGGGCTATTTGTGATGAAACTTCTTTTTCGTATACAATTGTATTCTTCATTTTGAAAAGATTAAAATAGAGGTTGTGAATTTTGGTGCAAAAGTAAGTTTAATATATGTTTTACGAAAACGATTGCGTAATTATTTTTAAAATAAAAAAACCACCTTGATTATTCAAGATGGTTCTAGTTTTTAATAGATGGATTATTAGATTATTATCCGAATAAGTTCACCGTTTTTATTAATCATTTCCAATCGAATACTTTGATTTTCTTCTTTGTTGTTTAAGAGTTTCGAAACTGTTTCAAGATCTTTTACTTTTACATTGTCAATACTAATGATAATATTGCCCATCAATTCTTCTTGATATTGTTTCAGATTTTCATTGGTTACCGATTTGATTTTTACACCAGAATCCAAGTGAAATTTGCTTTTGTCAGATGAATCAATATTTTCTAATTCTAAGCCTTTAAATTCTGTGTTCAGAAACTCTTTTTTGCTCAAAACCACAGGAACAACTTTATTTTTTCCGTCTCTAATGAAAGTAACTTCTACTTTGTCGTTCGGTCGTTTGGTGTTGATATAGCCCGAAAGATCGGCAAAAGTTGCAATGTTTTGGTTGTCTAATTTTATAATAATGTCACCTTTTGCTAGTCCTGATTTTTCGGCACCTGATTTTTTTGTTACTTTTTTAATGTAAAAACCTTGTGTTTCCGGAACGCCTAATTCTTTCGAAGCTAAGGCATTTAATTCGCCACCTTCAACACCAAGAACGCCTCTTTGAACATTGCCAAATTCCATTAAATCTTCGATTATTTTTCGAGCTATATTCGAAGGAATCGCAAAGGAATAACCGGTATAACTTCCTGTTGGTGATGAAATCATGGTGTTGATTCCTATTAATTCGCCACGGGTGTTGACCAAAGCGCCACCACTGTTTCCTGGATTTACTGCGGCATCGGTTTGTATAAAAGACTGAATTCCACTGGTGTCTAAGTTTCTGGCTTTCGCCGAAATGATACCCGCTGTCACTGTCGAAGTTAGATTATAAGGATTACCAACCGCTAGAACCCATTCGCCAATTCGTACCGAATCAGAATTGGCGAAAGCCGTATAAGGAAGCTTCTCACTGGCGTTGATTTTCAACAAGGCAATATCCATTTTCGAATCAGTTCCTATGAGTTTTGCCGTATAGGATTTCTTGTTGTTGAGTGTGATTTCAATTTCAGTAGCGTCTTTTATCACATGATTATTGGTTACGATATAACCATCTTCTGAAATAATGACTCCCGATCCAGTACCAATTTGTTCTTGGGATTGTCCGCCTTTGAACCCATAAAAATACTCTAAAATGGGGTTCGAAACGGTGGTTCGAGAAACGTTTTTCACGTGAACCACGGTGTGAATTGTTTTTTCGGCGGCTTCGGTAAAATCGACGGGTTCCGATGATAATCCCGCTTGCTTCGCATACGAGTTTGGCGCTAAAGTTACGACTGCGCTTTTGTTAAAATAACCATTGTTGTCAAATAATAATTTGTAGGCGCCAAGAGTAGTGGCTCCGCTTAACAATGATACCAAAAAAAGGTTTGAAAATTGTTTCATACGTATATAATATTTGTTTTTAATGGAATATAAAATTCGCATATTGGCTTGTATTTTATGTCACTTTTTCCGTTATGCTCATTTCATATTTGTTATGTTATTTAAGGATTTACAACGTAAAGTTAGTATTTTTGATTTTTCAAAAAAACAGTTTAACGCTCGTTTAACAATCTTTAACGTATCATTAATATTTGTACTTTTGTGCAACACAATAAAAATAAAATGCAGATAGAATTCTATAAATACCAAGGAACTGGAAACGATTTTGTAATGATTGACAATCGCTCCGATTTTTTTCCAAAAGACAATGTGCAACTTATTGCGCATTTATGCGACCGACGTTTCGGAATAGGAGGTGACGGACTTATCCTTCTGGAAAATGATTCTGAAACCGATTTTAAAATGGTTTATTACAATTCCGATGGAAACCAAAGTTCCATGTGTGGCAATGGCGGTCGTTGTTTAGTGGCTTTCGCCAAAAATCTAAACGTGATTAGCGACAACTGTACTTTTATCGCTACTGATGGTTTGCATCACGCCACTGTTGCCGAAAATGGTCAAGTATCGCTACAAATGATTGATGTTGACACAGTAAAAATTTCGGAAGATTATGTCTTTCTAAATACAGGTTCACCGCATCATGTGCAAATTGTCGAAGATTTAGAAAATTATAATATAAAAGAAAACGGAGCAGCCATTCGATACGGCGAATTATACGGAAAAGTAGGAAGTAATGTCAATTTTGTAAAACAGATTAACGAAGATACTTTTTCACTTCGAACGTATGAAAGAGGCGTAGAAGACGAAACACTTTCTTGCGGAACTGGCGCTACTGCTGCTGCTATCGCAATGAATATTACCGGAAAAACAAACGCTACTTCCATTCATTTGAACGTAGAAGGCGGAAAATTAGAAGTTTCTTTTGATAAAAAGGAGGGGCAATTTACCAACGTTTTCTTGAAAGGTCCAGCAGAGTTTGTGTTTAAAGGAGAGATTGAAATATAAGACAATATTGCAAAGTCTGATGGTTTTTGGAATAGGGAGTTTAAAAATATATAATAATGGCAGCATTCGGTTATACAAAAGACAGTTTTAAATTCAGAAAGAATCATTTTAATCCCAATATTGAAGTAATGGCACTAGCATCTTCTAGAATAGATTTATGTATTGATTACATCAAGAAAAATAATGTACAAGGAATTGAAATTAATCCTCAATACGGATCTTACAGATTCAGTAATTTAGATGTTTTAGAGCAATTAGTCGATTGCAATATTAAAGTAATTGAATTGATAGAGGATTTTAAAGATATTAGTATCATAAACAAATTTAATAATTTAGAACGGTTAAGTATTTCAGAGAATAAAACGAGTATTATCGATTTTGTTAATTTTCCAAATCTAAAGTCATTAGGAATTGATGATACTAAAAATTTAATAAATGTTGATAGAGCAATAAAATTGGAGAGTTTAGGGATAGGAACTCTAAATAAAACATCAAAAATAGATTTTTCTAAATTATTAAATCTGAAAGATTTGCTTATTATAAGAGGTAATATTGAAAATTTAGAAATTCTAAATAATTTAAATATTGAAAAATTATCAGTTAATTATTGTGGTAAGTTGAATGATATTTCAAGTCTAACCTCTTTGAAAAAAAATTTGTTTGAATTAGAATTTTACAATTGCAAAAAGATTGAAAACATTGAAATTATAGGTAATCTAGAAAACTTAAATTGCTTAAAATTGTCAGGTTTAGGAGAGATTAAAAGTTTATCATTTATAAAGAAATTGAAAAATTTAAAAAAACTTTCATTTGTTGATACAAATATTTTAGACGGTGATTTATCTTATTGTGAAGGTATAGAATTTGTCGGGTTTAACAATAAAAAGCATTATTCTCATAAATACGAAGATTTAGCTCCTTTAAAATAATTCAAAACTTAATAACTTAGACCCAAAACCCAAGACCTATTTTAAAATGATCACATTAAAAGGCGATACTATTTATCTCCGAGCACTCGAACCCAATGATTTGGAGTTTGTGTATGCTATGGAAAACGACCAAAGCATTTGGGAAGTGAGCAATACACAAACGCCTTATAGTCGGTTTTTGGTGAAACAATATCTGGAAAATGCCCATCAGGATATTTATGAAGCCAAACAATTGCGCTTGGCGATTTGTCAAGATGAAGATTTTCCCGCAATAGGATTAATCGATTTATTCGATTTTGACCCCAAGAATAATAGGGCAGGCGTTGGCATTGTCATTCAAGGAAATGAAAATAGAAATCAGAATATTGGTTCCGAAGCATTGCAGCTTTTGATAAAATATGCTTTTCATCATTTGAATGTGCATCAATTATATGCAAATATTGGCACAGAAAATAAAGCTAGTATGGCACTTTTTACTAAATTTGGGTTTCAAATTATAGGAACCAAAAAAGACTGGAATTTGGTAAACGGAGTTTATAAAGACGAAGCCATTTTTCAATTAATTATAAATCAATTTTAAAAAATAATAGTTTTGAATTTAAAGAAAATTATAACAATAGGATCTGTCGTTTTAATATCGGCATTATTGATTTACGGATTTATTTTGGCACGACAAATATTTTCGGATAATACAAAGTTTTCTCAAAAGGAATTATATGTTTATGTGCCTACAGGATCTAGTTACGATGAAGTGAAGAAAATAATAGAGCCTTTTGTCGCCAATATGGATCGTTTTGATTTGGTTGCAGAAAAAAGAAGCTATCCTGATAATGTTAAACCGGGACGTTTTTTATTCACCAAAGGAATGAATAGTTATGATTTGGTAAAATCCCTGCGTTCTAATGTTCCTGTAAACTTGGCATTCAATAATCAAGAGCGAATTGAAAATCTTGCTGGTAGAGTGGCGACGCAAATTGAAGCCGATAGTTTGTCGCTTATGAAATCGTTTAAAGATTCCATTTTTCTAAAAGAAAATGGTTTCAACAAAGAAAATATTCTGACATTGTTTATTCCTAATTCGTATGAAATTTATTGGAATACCTCTGCCGAGAAATTTCGTGATAAAATGATTAAAGAATATCGCAATTTTTGGAATAAAGATCGAATTGCAAAAGCAGCAAAACAAGGATTAACGCCAATTGAAGCAACTATTCTAGCTTCGATTGTGCACAAAGAATCTGTTAAAAAAGACGAACGTCCTCGAATTGCAGGTGCCTATTTAAACCGTATGAGATTGCAAATGCCACTTCAGGCAGATCCAACAGTGATTTATGCAATTAAGAAGAATTCGAATGATTTTGACCAAATCATCAAAAGAGTTTTTTATAAAGACTTGCTCATTAAATCACCTTATAATACCTATGTTAATTTAGGACTTCCGCCGGGACCGGTTGCAATGCCTGATATTACTGCACTTGACGCCGTACTTAATCCTGAAAAAAACAACTATATTTATTTTTGTGCGAGTGTAACACATTTTGGTTATCACGAATTTGCAGCTACGTTTGAAGAGCATACAAAAAATGCCAAAAAATATTCGGAATGGATTAGTAAACAAGGGGTGAAAAGATAACTTTTAATATATAATAGCCATCATTTGATCTATTAATTATTCATCCCGTTTTTACGCAAAGTTTCAATGAATCTTTCTTTGTAATTATTGAATTTTGAAAATGAAGTAATTATTTGAATAAAATATTGGGAATTTACCTCTCTTTTGACTCCAAAATCGAAAATAGTAGACGTTTTTGCTTGATTTTTTTCTATGAATACCATAAAAATAGGTGTCAAAAACCCTCTTTTTAAGATGTTTTTTTTCGATTTTAAAAAACATATAATTTTTACGCTAACGTTTGAATACTAGGCTCACAGCCGATTTCAATTTCAAGCTTTGGTTTTTTAGTTGTGTTTAATAACTTGATTTTCAGCTTTATATTTTTTGTTGTATATTTGCACGTAGAAATTTCTTAACGGGACAGCGTTTTGAAGAAAAACAATTTATGATAAAGAAATGGTCTTTTTATACAAGTTTGACTATTATTATTGCTTTTTTAAGCTCAGGTTTTAAACCTTTCGATTTAGATTCCAACCATTGGTTTCTTACCAATAAAACTGATGGAGTTCCCTACTTATTTCCATCCCAAAAACAAAATGATTATACTGATTTCAACATACCATTTACTGGGAAATTTTTTATTGGCTACAAGGAAGCAATTGCCTTGATGGAATCTGAAGGAAAATACAAAAAAATTAATTCACTGGGTTATATGGGTAAATACCAGTTTGGTATTGAGACAATGAAATCTGTTGGTATTTACGATAGCACCTTATTTTTGAATAGTCCAAAAATACAAGAAAAAGCCTTCGTTGCTCTTTTGGCCAAAAATAAATGGGAACTAAAAGATGTAATCGAGAAATATGACGGTACAATAATGAACGGAATCAAGATTACGGAATCTGGAATATTGGCTGCGGCACATTTAGGCGGAGTAGGTACAGTAAAAAGATATTTTAAGAGTAATGGGAAAAGATATTTTAGGGATGCTTATGGGACTTCGATAGGAAGTTATTTGAAGTCGTTTGGAGGTTTTGACACTTCATTTATAGTTGCCGATATTAATGCAAATGTGCATTAGAATTAGTTCTAATAATAACGATAAAAAGGCTTTCTGAATAATTTTAGAAAGCCTTTTTATTGATTTAGCCTTTTATTTATTAAGTCCCTTCACAATTTCACCGTCTGGGTGAACGACTAATTTGCGAACCTCTTTCCCTTTTTTGATTTTAATATTATATTGTTTTTTAATAATATCAGCTTCTTCTTGAGTATAAAGAAATTTATCGTTCACAATTGTCCATTCCGGAAAAGCTTTGTAAATTGAGAAATTTACGAATGAAACTTGGTTGGAAAAAAAGGTTGGGGAT
>CAILTC010000504.1 GCA_903837025.1 uncultured Bacteroidota bacterium
GCATCCGCTTTTTTTGCCAAATCTAGCAAAGTATTTCCTTTTACAAAGAAATACTGCGCTTTTTCAGCATCAGTAGCATTAGCCATTACAGATTCAGCTCCTTGCAAGATGGTTAATGATTCCTGAGAATTTCCACCTTTCAAGGCTTTCTCCGCAGCTTTAATTTGATCTTTTTGAGCAAAAGTAGCTACTGATATCAATAATGCTGACGCTAGTATTACATATTTACTTTTCATAACATTCTAGTTTTTTATTTAATAATTAGTATTGAGATTTTATTTTAATATTATTATGCCTCATCATCAGAGTCATCTTCACTTTCGTCTTCTTCAGAATCTTCTTCGTCTTCTTCAGAATCTTCTTCGTCATCATCATCATCAGCTACACCATCATCTTCAAGAACTTCCAATACAGGCTTAACTCTTTCGATAGTTTCGGTTTCTATGATATTTCCATCCTCATCAACAACAACTTCTACCACGTCGTCTTTCATTACTTTAGTTACGGCCGCAATAGAATCATTTCCTTTGATATTGATTAATTTCACCCCTTGCGTTGCACGACCCATAACTCGTAAGTCTTCGACAGCCATACGAATCGTTAATCCAGATTTGTTGATAATCATCAAATCATCTGCATCGGTAACCGCATTTATCGAAATCAGTTTACCTGTTTTCTCAGTAATATTAAGGGTTTTAACACCTTTTCCACCACGATTGGTAATTCTATATTCGTCAAGACTTGAACGTTTTCCGTATCCGTTTTCGGCAACAACTAAGATTTCGCTATTCATGTCATTTACAGTTACCATACCAATTACTTCATCGGTGTCGTCTTTTAATGTAATTCCACGAACTCCCGAAGCGGTTCTTCCCATCGGACGTGTTTTTGTTTCTTCAAAACGAACCAATTTACCCGATTTTACTGCCAAAATAATCTGACTTTCACCGTTGGTTAATTTGGCTTCTAACAATTCATCGCCTTCCTTAATAGTAATAGCAGCAACACCATTCACTCTAGGTTTGGAATATTTCTCTAAAGAAGTTTTCTTAACCTGACCTTTTTTGGTTACCATAATAAGGTTATGACTATTTATGTACTCTTTGTCTTTAAGGTCTTGCGTACAAATAAATGCTTTTACTTTATCATCACTTTCTATGTTGATTAAGTTTTGTAATGCTCTTCCTTTTGCTGTTTTGCTTCCTTCTGGAATTTCATAAACTCGCATCCAGAAACATTTTCCTTTTTGAGTAAAGAACATCATATATTGATGATTCGTTGCTACAAACATGTGTTCTAAGAAATCTTGATCTCTTGTTCCTGCACTTTTTTGTCCAACACCTCCTCTATTTTGAGTTTTGTATTCGGTTAAATTAGTACGTTTGATGTAACCTGCATGCGAAATTGTAATCACAACATTTTCATCGGCAATTAAATCTTCGATACTTACATCACCACCAGAATATTCGATTAAAGAACGACGAGCATCGCCATATTTATCACGAATCTCAACAAGCTCTTCTTTGATCAAAGCAGTTCTCAAATTAATATCATCTAATAAAGCTTGTAAACGCTCTATTGTCTTCATAATTTCGTCAAATTCGGCTCTTAATTTATCTTGCTCCAGACCTGTCAATTGACGCAAACGCATTTCGACAATGGCACGAGCTTGAATATCTGATAATTTGAATCTTTCGATTAATTTATCTCTTGCTTCTTCGGTATTTTTTGAGGCTTTGATCAATGCAATTACTTCATCAATATTATCCGAAGCAATAATCAAACCTTCTAATATGTGTGCTCTTTCTCTTGCTTTGCGCAAATCGAACTGTGTTCTACGAACTACAACATCATGACGGTGTTCAACAAAATAGTGAATCATATCTTTTAGATTCAACATTTGCGGACGCCCTTTTACCAATGCAATATTATTTACAGAAAATGAAGATTGTAATTGGGTATATTTGTAAAGGGTATTTAAAACCACGTTTGGCGTAGCATCGCGTTTCAAGATATAAACGATACGCATCCCATTTCGATCCGATTCATCCCGAATATTAGCAATACCTTCGATTTTTTTTTCATTTACCAAGTCCGCAGTACGCTTAATCATATCGGCTTTATTGACTTGATAAGGGATTTCGGTAACGATAATACATTCTCTACCATCTACTTCTTCAAAGCCTATTTTGGCACGAATAACAATACGCCCCCTACCGGTTTTAAATGCTTCTCGAACTCCTTCATACCCATATATAGTACCTCCAGTTGGAAAATCTGGGGCTTTAATATGCGTCATCAATTCATCTATTTCTATTTCGTTATTATCAATGTAAGCCAATGTTCCGTTGATAACTTCGGTAAGATTATGAGGTGGCATATTCGTTGCCATACCAACAGCAATACCTGTTGCGCCATTTATTAATAAAGTAGGAACTCTTGTAGGCATTACTTTTGGCTCATATAAAGTATCATCAAAATTCAGTTGAAAGTCAACCGTTTCTTTTTCGATATCTGCCATAATTTCTTCCGAAATTTTGCGCATTCTAGCCTCAGTATAACGCATTGCAGCTGGACTATCACCATCAACAGATCCAAAGTTACCTTGACCGTCAACTAATAAATAACGCAAACTCCATTCCTGAGCCATACGAACCATGGCATCATATACCGAGGTATCACCATGGGGATGGTATTTACCAAGGACTTCTCCAACAATTCTGGCTGATTTCTTGTGGGGTTTATTGGAAA
>CAILTC010000505.1 GCA_903837025.1 uncultured Bacteroidota bacterium
TGTTTTTATACTTAGGTTCTTTTTTTTTGGAATGATGTTAAGGAGTGATGATTAAGTTCCAAAGACTCTAACTTTCGAGACAGTCTCTTCACTGCCGATAAAAGCATACTTTTTTTAAAGTAGTCTTTTAAAACTTGTTCTTCACTATGTGAAATAAGCAGCTTTCCACTTTTTCTCAAACTTCGATTTACCCAAGTTATAGGTCTTTCTAAGATTTTTAAAGTTAAGTTGATCCCTTTTTTCTTAATTTAGTTGTATTTATTTTATTTTATTGATTTGTTCAATTATTTTGCTATACAATAGTTTTTCGTCAATAGGTTTAGCAATATAATCGTTCATGCCTGTAGTTTTAGATTTTTGAATATCTAGAGTCGTTACATCAGCAGTAAGAGCAATAATTGGAATTTGAGAATTCATCGTATTTCGAATATAGTCAGTTGTTTCAAAACCATTCATTACAGGCATTTGCAAATCCATTAGAATAATGTCATATTCGAACTCTTTTAATTTTTCTAGGACAATTTTTCCATTATCCGCAATTTCACACTCAAAACCAAAATCGGTCAAAATTAACTTTATTAGCATTTGATTTAAAGGAATATCTTCTGCAACAAGAACTTTGATTTTTTGAATTTCATTTCCGGTATTCAAAATAAAAGCAGGTTCCTCGGTCATTGTTTCAGTTGTTTTAGAAAAACTCATTTGGAAACTAAAGGTAGATCCTTCTCCCAATTTACTTTTTACAAAAATGGATCCTCCTTGAAGTTCTACTAACTGTTTTACAATCGAGAGACCAAGGCCAGTTCCTCCATATTCTTTGGAAATTATATCAGATGCCTGTTCAAAACTATAAAAAATATGACTCAATCTATTTTCAGGAATTCCAATTCCGGTATCTCTTACTGCAAATTCTAGAACTATTTCTTTAGCATCCTCATTTACAATCTGAATGCTTATGCTTATTTTTCCTTGAGAGGTGAATTTTATAGCATTGCTGACTAAGTTTAAAATTATTTGTTTCAAACGAGTTGCATCACCAAGTAGTATTTTAGGTATAGAAGTATCATATTTCTTTGTGAATTCAAGATTTTTTTCTTGACATTTTTGCCCTAATAAACTAAATATATCCAAAATAGATTCTTCTAGACTAAACGGATTGTTGTTGAATGTTATTTTTCCTGCATCTACTTTGGCAAGGTCTAATATGTCATTAATTAAAATAACTAGGGATTCTCCAGATTTTTTAATGGCATTGATATATTCTTTTTGTTTTTGGTCTAATTCTGTTTTTAATATCACATTAGTAAACCCAATAATCGAATTCATTGGCGTCCGAATCTCATGACTCATATTCGATAAAAATTGTTGCTTAAATTTTAAGGCTTCTTCGGCTATTACTGTTTTATGTTCTGCAAATCCTTTTGCAGCAATCAATTCCTCTTTTAAATTATGTTGATCAGTAACCACATAAGCAATAACTGTAACGCCCGATATAGATTCATCAGCCTCTAACTAAGGTTGATACACACAATTAAAATATACATCCTCTAATTGGCCAGTCCGCATTATAGGAACAAGAAGCTCATAGCCTTCAAAAGGAATCCCTGTCGTGTAAACATCGTCAAGTATTTGGGGAAA
>CAILTC010000506.1 GCA_903837025.1 uncultured Bacteroidota bacterium
GTAATGTTTACACGAATTTCGAAAAGCGAGATTTCTACAAAGCATTCCTAAAAAACATTACGCCTTTGTCGTTGTTGAATACCGTTAGTAACGAATTGGCCAAGATTCAAAGCGAACAAAATGTGCTTTCGATCACCGAATTTAACGCCATAATTCATCGGGAAATTCAAAACCAACCTGCGCCATTTATTTATGAAAGAATTGGGGAGCGGTATCGCCATTTTTTCATCGACGAATTTCAAGATACTTCCGAAATGCAATGGCAAAATCTGATTCCGCTTATCGACAACGCAACTTCAAGCGAATTCGACGGCGAAAAAGGAACTTTGATGATTGTTGGCGATCCCAAACAGTCTATTTATCGGTGGCGTGGTGGCAAAGCAGAGCAGTTTATCGAGTTGAGTAAGGATCAAAATCCGTTTAATAATCCCGAAAAAGTTTTAGAACATTTAGATAAAAATTACCGTAGTTATTCGCAAATAATCGATTTTAATAATGAATTTTTTCAATTATTGTCCAATGAATTTGAGCAAGAAGATTACAAGGATTTGTATGCCAATCACAGCCATCAAAAAAGCAATGATAAAAAGGGAGGTTATGTGAATATTTCTTTTATCCCAAAAATAGAAGAAAGCGAAGACGATGAGGAAGCCTTAGATAAAACCGAATTGTATTTGTTGGCGACTTTAAACACGATTCAAAAAGTACAAAAACAAGGTTTTGAATATAAAGACATTGTTATTCTGACCCGAAAAAGAGGTCAAGGAATTGCAGTTGCCAATTATTTGACCGAGCAAGGAATTCCGCTATTATCGTCAGAAACCTTGATGATTCAAAATGCCACCGAAGTTCGATTGATCATTCATTTATTGAAATACTTAAAAAATAGTGCCGACCTAGAAGCAAAAGCTCATTTCCTGCATTATGTTGCCGAAAACATTCAGGATCAATTGCCAGTTCATGATTTTATTGCACAAGGAATGCAGCAAAAAATAGAATCTGAATTCGAAAATTGGTTAACGAGTTTCGATATTTCACTTTCGTTTCAAGACATTCGAAAAAAATCTTTGTATGAAGCAGTGGAAACAATTATTTTAAAGTTTTTGAATCCAAAAAGTAGTAACTCTTACGTTCAATATTTTCTCGACATTGTTCTCGAACGCGATGTTCGCAATCAAGCAGGAATCTCGGATTTTTTAAATTTTTGGGACAAAAATGCGGATAAATTTAGTATTCCATCGCCCGAAGGCAAAAATGCAGTTCGGATTATGACCATTCATAAATCGAAAGGTTTGGAATTTCCTGTTGTGATTATGCCTTTTGCCGAAGAAGATTATAATCGAAAACCCAAGGATAAATTGTGGTTGAATGCCGAAGAAGAAGATTTTGGTTTGCCTAAAGTTTTAATAGACAATTCTAGTGCCGTAGAAGGTTTTGGTTCTGCTGCTTCGGTTGTGTATAACCAGAAAAAGCAGGAAGAATTATTAGATAATATTAATGTTTTGTATGTTGCTTTAACTCGTGCCGAAGAGCAATTATATGTAATTTCTCAATCCTTGAAACCCAGAAAAGATGGTGAATATCCTGAGAATATGGCTTCTTTTTTTATTAAATATTTAATCGATAAAGCAGATTTTATTGAAGATAAACTCGAATACGAGTTTGGAAATCCCACGAAATTATCTCCCAAAACGGATCAGACAGATGATGTGAAAATGATTTCAGCTGTTCAAGAAGTTCTTAATCCAAAAAACATAAAAATAGCGCAACGCGAGTCGTTAATGTGGGGGACACATCAGCAGGAAGCTATAGAATATGGCAATGTAGTTCACGAGATTTTGTCTTTTGTGAAGATCAAAAATGATGTGGATTTGGCGATTACAAAAGCTATCGAGAGCGGATTAATTAAAGTGAATCAAAATGATGTGGTTTACAAAACGATTCAGGAAATTGTTAATCACAAGGAACTTTCTAGCTATTTTGCCGAAGGTAACGAAGTGTTGAATGAGCAAACTATTATTCAAAAACAAGGAAAAATGATTAAGCCTGACCGAATGGTTTTTAATAATAATAAAGAAGTTTTTCTGTTAGATTATAAGACGGGAACGCATAATCCTAAATATCAATTGCAATTAGAAAATTACCAAAACGCAATAGAATTGATGGGTTATAAAGTGGTAAAAAAGGCTCTTATTTATATAGGTGAGAATATCAATGTTGTTAATTTTTAATTGCAATTACTCGTAAAAGCTAAATCTATAAAACATGTACGGAAAAATTAAAGAATACTTACAAGTGGAACTTCAGACCATTGAAGACAATGGAATTTTTAAAAAAGAGAGAATCATAACTTCGTCACAAGGAGTCGAAATTAGCCTTTCTACAGGAGAAACAGTTCTGAATTTTTGTGCCAATAATTATCTTGGGCTTTCTTCGCATCCTGAAGTGATTCAAGCTGCCAAAGACGCCATGGATACACATGGTTTTGGGATGTCATCTGTTCGGTTTATTTGTGGAACACAGGATATTCATAAAACTTTGGAAAAAAAGATTTCTGATTTCTACGGAACCGAAGATACGATTTTATATGCGGCCGCTTTTGATGCCAATGGAGGTGTTTTCGAACCTTTATTAAACGAAAATGACGCTATAATTTCGGACAGTTTAAATCATGCTTCTATTATTGATGGGGTTCGTTTGTGTAAAGCGGCTCGATATCGCTACGAAAATAGTAATATGGAAGATTTGGAACATCAATTAATTAAAGCTAATGAGGCTGGAGTGCGTTTTAAATTAATTGTTACCGATGGTGTTTTCTCTATGGATGGCGTTGTTGCTCCTTTAGACAAAATCTGTGATTTAGCGGATAAATATGATGCAATGGTTATGGTTGATGAATGCCATGCAGCAGGATTTATAGGGGCAACAGGAAAAGGAACGCTTGAAGCAAAAGGCGTGATGGGACGAGTTGATATTATTACGGGAACATTAGGAAAAGCCCTTGGAGGAGCAATGGGTGGTTATACGACTGCTAAAAAAGAAATTATTGAGTTGTTGCGTCAGCGTTCTAGACCCTACTTGTTCTCTAATTCATTAGCTCCAGCAATTGTAGGGGCTTCAATAAAGGTTTTTGAATTATTGGAAAAAGACACTTCTTTAAGAGATAAATTAGAATGGAATACTAATTATTTCAAATCTGGAATGAAAAAAGCGGGTTTCGATATCATCGATGGAGATTCTGCGATTGTTCCGGTGATGTTATATGATGCAAAATTAGCTCAAAATATGGCGAACGAATTGTTAAAAAAAGGGATTTATGTTATTGGATTCTTTTTTCCGGTAGTCCCAAAAGATAAAGCAAGAATTAGAGTACAGCTTTCAGCAGCGCATACAATGCAGCATTTAGATAAGGCTATTGCCGCTTTTATTAGTGTTGCGGAAATATTAGAAGTAATTTAGATCCAAATCTTTGTTTTGTAGTTAAATAATTACGCATTATTTTTGTAGTTAAATAATTACGTATTACTTTTGTAGTATTAAAAATACTAATCTAACAAAATCAAGTATGAAACATTTACAAAAATTTTTAGTTGCCGTTATGATGGTGATGGCCATGAGCTCTCATGCACAAGACGACAATAATCCATGGGCAATTTCCTTTGGGGTTAACGCAGTTGATACAAAAACTAGCGCTAATGGCGGTCATAACTTCCTAGATCGTCATTTTTCACAGCCATTTGCTGTTAATGATAATTGGAATGTCCTACCTTCAGTTTCATATATTAGTGTATCTAAATATTTAGGAGATAATTTCTCTTTCGGACTACAAGGTTCGTTAAATAAAATCAACAAATTCGTAAATTTTGCCCCTACAACTACAGGTCATGATTCTAGAGGATATGTTGTTACTAATCCTGGAGACTTAATGTATTATGGTGTTGATGCTACTGTTAAGTACAGTTTCATGAGCTTGATTAAATCTAAAATAATTGATCCTAACATTCATTTTGGTGGAGGTTATACTTTTTTCGGAAAGAATAGCTACGGTACAGTAAATCCAGGCGCTGGATTAACTTTTTGGTTTACTGAAAACATTGGTCTTTCTCTTGAGAGTACTTACAAAAAATCATTTGGCGAAAGAAATTCAAGTGCTAGTGCACCAAATGCCCCTTCATATTTCCAACATACTGCCGGTTTTACTTTCAAATTTGGAGGAAAAGATACTGATGGTGATGGAATTTATGACAAAGATGATGCTTGTCCAACAGTTGCCGGTTTAAAACAATTCAAAGGTTGTCCTGATACTGATGGTGATGGAATTATTGACTCACTTGACGCATGTCCGGATGTAGCTGGTTTAGCTGCATTAAACGGTTGTCCTGATAAAGACGGAGACGGAGTTGCTGATAAAGATGATGCTTGTCCAGATGTAGCTGGTTTGGCAGCTTTCAAAGGTTGTCCTGATACTGACGGTGATGGTGTTACAGATGCTTCTGACAAATGTCCTACAGTTAGTGGGCCAAAAGAAAATGCAGGTTGCCCTTGGCCTGATACTGATGGAGACGGTGTTTTAGATAAAGATGATAAATGTCCGGATGTAAAAGGTACTGTTGCTAACCATGGTTGTCCTGAAGTATCTGATGAAACTATGTCAAAATTAAACCAATACGCTAAAACAATTTTGTTTGACACTGCAAAATCAACTTTCCAAAAACAAACATTTCCAGTTTTACAATCAATAACTTCAATCTTAAAAGAATATCCTTCTGCTAAGTTTAGTATTGAAGGTCATACGGATAGTGATGGTAAAGATGCTGCTAATCAAAAATTGTCTGAAGACAGAGCTGGTGCAGTAGTTAATTACCTAGTTACAAATGGTATTGATTCTAGCAGATTGACTTCTGTTGGTTTTGGAGAGTCTAAACCAATTGACACTAACAAAACTAAAGCAGGTAAAGCTAAAAATAGAAGAGTGGAAGTTAAATTAGTAAAATAATTTTTTTCTAAAGTTTTTTAAAACGCCCCGATTTATCGGGGCTTTTTTTGTCTTGTTTTTTTATTTAACGAAACTAATAGGAATAAATGATAGTCAAAAATTTTTTTTTTGATTTTGGAAATGAAATTTAGAGTTGATAATTTTTTTTTTTTAATATCAAAGAATAATTTACTATTTTTGCGTAAAATTAACAAAACAAATAAATATGAAACATCTTAACAAAATTTTAGTTGCTGTACTGATGGTGATGGGTATGAGCTCTCACGCACAAGATAGTAACAACCCATGGGCAATATCCATTGGAGTTAACGTAGTTGATACAAAAGCCAGTGCTGGTGGAGGTCATAACTTTTTAGACAGTCATTTTTCTCAGCCATTTGCTGTAAATGAAAACTGGAATGTTCACCCTTCGGTTCTTTATCTTGGTGTGTCTAAATATGTAGGTGATAATTTTTCTTTTGGTCTTCAAGGTTCTGTAAATAAAATAGTTAAATATGTTAGTTTTGCTCCTACTGTTGTGGGCCATGACTCTCGTGGGTACGTAGTAAAAAACCCAGGTGATTTAATGTATTATGGTGTTGATGCTACAATTAAATACAGCTTTAAGAGTTTAATTGAATCTAAAAGAATTGATCCTGACTTGCATCTTGGTGGAGGTTATACTTTCTTTGGTACGAAAAGTTATGGTACTATAAATCCAGGTGTTGGATTGACTTTTTGGGCTACTGAAAACATTGGTCTTGCTCTAGAAATTACGTATAAAAATTCATTTGGTGAAAGAAATTCAACTCCTACTACACCAAATGAACCATCTTATTTCCAACATACTGCGGGTATTACTTTTCAATTTGGAGGAAAAGATACAGATGGTGATGGAATTTATGACAAAGATGATGCATGTCCAACAGTTGCTGGTTTAAAACAATTTAAAGGATGTCCTGATACTGATAAAGATGGAATTATTGACTCTCTTGATGAATGTCCAAATGATTTTGGTCTAGCTGCATTAAACGGTTGCCCTGATAAAGACGGAGACGGAGTTGCTGATAAAGATGATGCTTGTCCAGATGTTGCTGGTTTAGCAGCTTTAAAAGGTTGCCCTGATGCTGACGGTGATGGTGTTGCTGATAAAGATGATAAATGTCCTGCAGTTAGTGGGCCTAAAGAAAATGCAGGTTGTCCTTGGCCTGATACTGATGGAGACGGTGTTTTAGATAAAGATGACAAATGTCCAGATGTAAAAGGTACTGTTGCTAATCATGGTTGTCCTGAAGTAACTTCTGAAGTTATGGATAATGTTAATATTGAAGCTAAAAATATTTATTTTAACTCAGGTAAATCTACATTTAAAACCTCTGATGTACCTGTAAGATTAGACGCGATTGCACTAATTATAAAAAAATATTCTTCTGCTAAATTTAGTATTGAAGGACACACAGATAGTGATGGTTCAGAAAAATTCAACCAAAAATTATCTGAAGATAGAGCAGCTGCAGTAGTTAATTATTTAGTTAAAAGCGGTATTGAATCTAGCAGATTGACTTCTGCAGGTTATGGTGAGTCTAAACCAATTGACACTAACAAAACTAAAGCTGGAAAAGCTAAAAATAGAAGAACTGAAGTGAAATTAATAAAATAATTTCCCTGAAAATATTTTCTGAAAACGCCCCGATTTATCGGGGCGTTTTTTTATATTTATAAAATGACAAATATTTATTTTTTAGATAAAATTGCACAGGTTTTAATTGATGATTATTCAAGAAAATTATCCAATACAATTGTGGTCTTACCAAATAAACGTGCCAAAATATTCTTGATTGAAGCACTGAAAAAAAAGGTTAATACCAATATTCTTTCTCCAGAAATTATTAGCATTGAAGAATTTATACAAGATGCAGCTGGAATTCGTTCCGTTGATCCAATTGAACTGTTATTCGAATTCTATGAAGTTTATTTATCAATTACTGCAAAAGCAAATCAACAATCATTCGAACTTTTTGCCAACTGGGCCAAAACACTTCTCCAAGATTTTAATGAAATCGACCGTTATCTATTAGAC
>CAILTC010000507.1 GCA_903837025.1 uncultured Bacteroidota bacterium
TATCGTGATCAAACTTTTATGATGGCCATTGGTCAATTAACAGTTCAACAATTTTTCGCAGGACTTTACGGTCATAATGATATCAACCACGAACCAATGTCGGCTGGACGCCAAATGGGTGGACATTTTACGACCCATAGTTTAAACGAAGACGGCAGCTGGAAAGACTTGACAAAACAAAAAAATTCAAGTGCCGACATTTCTCCTACAGCGGCGCAAATGCCCCGTTTATTAGGACTGGCACAAGCATCAAAAATATATAGAAACATTCCTGAAATTACCAATTCAGCCCATTTTTCGGACAACGGAAATGAAATTGCTTGGGGAACAATAGGAAACGCAAGCACCTCCGAAGGGGTGTTTTTTGAAACCATAAATGCTGCTGGAGTATTGCAAGTTCCGCTTGTAATGAGTGTTTGGGATGATGAATACGGAATTTCTGTTCATGCTAAATACCAAACGACAAAAGAGAGTATTTCAGAGATTTTAAAAGGATACCAAAAAGATTCTGATACAAATGGTTTTGAAATTCTAAAAGTAAAAGGTTGGGATTATGCTGGCTTAATTGCTACCTATGAAAAAGCAGCCAATATTGCACGCGAAAAACATATTCCCGTTCTTATTCACGTAAATCAATTGACCCAACCGCAAGGACATTCTAGCTCTGGTTCACACGAAAGATACAAAGACTCAACCAGATTGGCTTGGGAGAAAGATTTTGACTGTCTTCGCCAAATGAAATTATGGATGATTGCCATAAATATTGCTTCGCCAGAAGAAATTGAAGAAATTGATTTAGAAATTAAGAAAGAAGTTCAAGAAGGTAAAAAAGCAGCTTGGAATGCTTTTATAGAACCCATAATTGAAGAACAAAAACAATTTGTTGCGCTATTAGAAAAAATGGCAACTTCAAGTAAGAATAAAGACATTATCCTTAAATACGCATCCGATTTAAATAAAATAAAAAACCCTCTTAAAAAGGAAATTCTTGTTACGGCTCGAAAAATTTTACGCCTCGTGAACAACGAAAGTTGCAAGTCCGAATTATCCATTTGGATTACAGCCTATACCGCACAAAAACAAAAAGAATACAGCAGCAACTTGTTCTCTGAATCCGATATGAATGTATTTTCGGCCAAAGAAGTATTGCCCCAATATGCTAAAGATGCAAAAGCAGATACCGATGGTCGAATGGTATTACGTGATAATTTTGATGCTATTTTCACAAAATATCCCGAAGCCTTAATTTTTGGCGAAGATGCCGGAAATATTGGCGATGTAAACCAAGGATTAGTCGGATTACAGGAAAAATATGGAGAACTTCGAGTTGCCGATGTCGGTATCCGAGAAGCCTCAATAATAGGTCAAGGAATAGGAATGGCCTTACGAGGATTGCGTCCGATTGCCGAAATTCAGTATTTGGATTATTTGCTTTATGCTATTCAAATTTTGAGTGACGATTTGGCTACTTTACAATATCGAACGGTGGGAAAACAAAAAGCCCCACTTATTATCCGAACTCGTGGGCATCGATTAGAAGGCATTTGGCATTCTGGTTCGCCAATGGGAATGATCATCAATGCCTTAAGAGGAATTCATGTTTTAGTTCCTAGAAACATGACAAAAGCCGCTGGTTTTTATAATAGTTTATTAGAATGCGATGAACCAGCTTTAGTTATCGAATGCTTGAATGGCTACCGAATAAAAGAAAAAATGCCCTTGAATTATGGTGCATTCAAAACACCAATTGGTGTAATTGAAGTAATCAAAAAAGGAGCAGATATTACCTTAGTTTCTTATGGATCTACTTTGCGATTAGTCGAAGAAGCTGCAAAAGAACTTCTAGAAGCTGGAATTGATTGCGAAATAATCGACATTCAATCCTTGCTCCCTTTTGATGTAAATAAAGATATTGCCAAAAGCATTGCCAAAACCAATCGATTATTGGTAATTGACGAAGATGTTCCTGGTGGAGCTTCGGCATATATTTTACAACAAATTATCGAAAACCAAGACGGCTACAACTTTTTAGATAGTAAACCACAAACACTAACTTCAAAAGCACACAGACCTGCTTACGGAACGGATGGCGATTATTTTTCGAAACCTTCTATTGAAGATATTTTCGAAAGAGTGTATGCCATGATGAATGAAGTAAATCCTGCGAAATTCCCAAGTTTGTATTAGACTAATATACTTTTTGAAACAAAAAAACTTACCACAGATTTAATTTACGAAGAGAATCTACTCCATAAATTTCAACTTTCTCAAGATAGTATCTATTACTCTATTAATTTCAATTGAAATCACAAATTTATAATTGAGATAAATGTATGCAATCGTAACTAAAATAGATTTCAACACAATAGAAATAAGTGGATTGAAAGGGAATTGCCAGAAATAAAATGCAAGAAATAAAGCGAATGTCAACGCCATAGAATACAAGGTTTGATTGGTAAAAGGATACAAATCAAGTCGTTTAACTACAAAAAGTAATTTGGCCAAACTATAAAGCGTGATCGATAATAATGTAGCGAAAGCGGAACCCATTATTCCATAAATCGGAATAAAAATAACATTTAACGCAACGGTTACAACTACCAAAAATACACCAAGAAACAAAACAGCTCTGTAGTATTTTGTATTAAAAATAATAGCATTATTATTTCCTAAAATCAAATCAAAATATTTTGACAAGCCTATTAAAAAGACAACCAGAACTCCACCCGCATAGTCTTTCGGCATTATTTCATACAATTGATTGATGTTTACAAAAATGCACAACATCACAAAACCACCAACCATTTGCAGGTTAATTGACGTTTTTTTATACAGACTATTCAACTCATCATGTTTGTTTTCGTGCATTAATTTCGCCGTAATCGGATAGGTAATTTGGTGCATCGCCCGACTTGGAACCGATATAACTAAAGCAATATAAGTTGCCACCGAATAATAAGCGATATTCTCGATCTTCATATATTGGTTCAAGATCATTTTATCGCCATCTAAAAGTAAATTAGCCACACTTCCGGATAAAATAATGTAAAAAGTATATTCCATTATATTCTTCACATTGGTTGGAATACCAAATTGAAAAACGGGTTTCTTAATATAAAAGGCATAAAACATGGTAACCAAGAAAGCAAAGAAATAAATTCCGGCGGTAACATAAACAAATTCGATAACCGTTATCCATTTAAAATAAACGAAAAGAAGTGCCAATAAAGAGAACAAACGCAAGCCCACTTCCTTTATAAAATTACCAAAAACCGAGTGCATGTGAACTCTTGCCCAGGCATAAAATATCTCGAAATAAGCCATACACAAGCCTATAAATGGGATTAGCCAAATATATTCTCGAACTACCGCATTTTTTTTAGACACAAAAATCAATATATCATCATAGAAAAATAATCCAATCAATCCCAAAGGAATGCACATTAATACAGGGAATAATATGGTGAAGGATAAAAACTGAGAGCGCTCGGCTTCAGTTTCGTATTGCGAATAAAACTTTACTAAGGTATTTTGCATACCGATGGCAAACAAAGGCATAATAACATTTGCCGCCGAAAGAATGTAATTAGTCAGCGCATAATAGGTAGCACCAAGAAGAATTGGATATAAATAAAGTGTATATATAGCACCAATTCCGAAACCAAAATAGGTTATTATTGTATTCTTTAAAGACTGATTTAAAACGATTCCCATTATTGAGGTTAGAGATTAAGTGTTAAGAGTTGCACCAATTCCTTAGTCAAACTCTTTCTTGAATATTGCTGTAAGCCTACGGCATTCGATTGTAGTTTTCCTTCCAAAAACTGATTATAAAAGCCCAAAAGTACACTTTTTAGTTTCATTTTATCGGAATAGTCAAAGAAAACGCCTGTATTGGTTTTGGTTATGATTTCGGCAAAGTCGGAACCGTGTGGACCGATCGCAATAATTGGTCTTCCAGAAACCATATATTCGAATAATTTTCCCGGAATAATACTTTTAGTGTCTTCGGAATTGATTTCGATAAGCAACAAAACCTGTGATTTCCGTTGATGTGCAATCGCTTCCGAATGCGATACATAACCCAAATTATTCAAATACGGATTTAATCCAAATTGATTGATTGTTTCTAAAACTTCTTGACTTACTGCGCCTATTAATTTGATTTCTAAATGCGTTTTGAAATCTGGAATTTCATTGATTAATTCCACTAAACTTTCCCATAAAAAATTTGGATTTCTTTCGGAAAGAAAAGACCCAATATGTGCCAAAGTAAATTTGGTATCCAATGCTTGTTTTATCCCATTCTCTGTGTCATAACCATTGGTAATTACAACAATTGGTTTGGAGGTAATGGCCTGAAATTCGGTTTTCGTAGTGTTGCTCGTTACGATAATGGTATCGGCGGTATTCAGCACTTGATGTTCCAGAGCTTTGTGCTTTTTATTGGCAAAATTCGATAATCGCAAGGATTTATGATACCCAATTGTTGTCCATGGATCACGGAAATCGGCAAACCATTTTACACCCAATTTTTGTTTTAATTCTAATCCGATAAGGTGCAAACTATGCGGTGGTCCCGAAGTAACAATAGTGTCGATATTATTTTCTTGAATGTATTTTTCCAAAAAAGTAACAGACGGTTTTACCCAAAAAACACGAGCATCAGGAATAAAAAGATTACCCCGAACCCAGAGAAAAACTTTATCCAAAAAGGATTGTTTTTTCTGATTTGGGATAATTCCCGAACTTAT
Organism: uncultured Bacteroidota bacterium; assembly: GCA_903837025.1. Taxonomy (GTDB): domain Bacteria; phylum Bacteroidota; class Bacteroidia; order Flavobacteriales; family Flavobacteriaceae; genus Flavobacterium. The sequence goes on from CAILTC010000507.1 coordinate 4,755, forward strand.
TTTTTTGGTTTTATTTTTCGAAAGAAATGAAGCCAGTTGATACGGTTCGAATATTTTATGTTTGAGAATAATCGCTTTATCCGAAACTTCCTTTACCAAGGCTTCATCAATAATAGGATATGTAGGGTTTTCTGGAATATAAACAATGGGTTGAACACCAAAATCTGGTAAATATTTCACGAATTTCAACCAACGCTGAACGCCAGGTCCTCCGGCTGGTGGCCAATAATAGGTTATGATGAGGATTTTTTTTTCTTTCAAGTTAAGATTTTAAGCGACGAATTAATAACAGTTTTATTTTTTTGGAATGTTGATTTTACTTAATTCTTCAATATCTAATTGATCTTTTAACCTATTACATGCTTTTTTTGATTTAATCAAATTGTCATAATCTAAAAAATAAACCGGCACTTCTTGAAGAATAACAATAGTTGCATTTTTAAATAAATCATCGAAATTTTCATTTTCTAATCCTTTGACGGAAGTCATTACATCTAATCTTAAATCATATGAAATAGTAAAATCTGTATATCCTGCAACAAATTGCATTGTTTCTATTTGAGGAAAATCACCAATACCGATCGATGCAAAAGCCAAACGTAGATATTTTCTGTTTTCAAAAGTGTCTTCAATTAATATATCTATATCTCCCGTATTTCTGGTATAACCATAAATATTTACAGCTAACCCACCAATCGTTAAATAACGAACATTATTTTCATCGAATACTTTCCAAATATTTAAAATTTCTTGAAGCATTATTTTTTCTGAATAATTCTAGGAGCCATTTTCAAAGCATACGAAAGTTCAACCAATGCCATAAAACGCTCTATTCTTTCGCAATATATACTTTGCAAATCGGATGTTTTAGGACTTATTTTTTTATAAGGAATAGAATCTTTCTTCATAACTTTTTATTTTATAATCAAATATACAATTATAAAATACACTTTGTCTTTTCTCTATTTTCTATTTTCTTGCTTCTTCCTTTCAAAAAAAATCCCACCAATTAATAACAACAACATTCCAATCGAACTAATAAGAACAATGGTGCTTCCTGTCTTAACTACTTGTGGCTCAAACTTGAATTCTATAATATGTTTTCCTGCAGGAATTTCTAGTGCTCGTAAAGTATAATCGGCTCTAAAAATTCCAATTTCTTTTCCGTCAATATAGGCATTCCAACCATTTTTATAATAGATTTCAGAGAAAACCGCTAGTCCTTTATTTGCATTATTTGAAGTGTATTTTAAGTGATTCGGCTTATACAAATCTAATTTTATTGTTGCCGCACTGTCTTTGGCGAAAGCCTTATCCTTGATATCGAAATCCTTAGTATTGATAATCGCCACATTCATAGAATTCAATTTATCCAATGCTTTCATCTCTTCATCGGCAGAATTTACTGATTTCACCTGACTTACGAACCAAGCATTTCCGTTGGCACCCGGATTCTGAACCGGAAATTCTTTCCCATCTTTATCGGTTTGAATCAGATATTTTACGTTCAACAAATTAAGGATTTCAATATTGTTTTTGGCAATTTGATAATCGAATAATTGTTGCATTCTTCGAGGTTTCACGGCACTATACCCGCCACTTGATTTATGGAAATACGATGCTCTGGCACTTGATAAAGTCCCCGAAACTTCAAAAACACGGTAATGTGTGGTGTCTTGAAGAATCTGCGTATCGGCTGGTTTTTCCTGAAATGGAACTTCAACTTCACGTGCTGAAACGAAACTTTTTCCGTCCAAATAATTCTTGTCAATAAAAAATAAATCTCCAACCATTATTAAACCAATTAGGATAATCGCAGTATTTTGGGCTAATTTATTTTTGATAGTCATCCAAAAAAGGCCAGCAACAACACACATAAAAAATCCAGAACGCAATAAATCAGCCGAAAACATGGTTCGTCTATCCTCACGCAAAGCATCAATAAATGGGCGCCCCATTTGTCCATATTGCTGAATGTATAATTCATCGTTTCCACCAACAAAACTGAACATGCTTTTGCAAATAAACAATAATGCTACAAGCCCAATTCCCACAGCGGCAGATTGCCATAAAGCTTTAAATTGCAATTCTTTATCCAATTTAAAAAAGGATTGTAAACCCATAATCGCTAGAACGGGGAAACATAATTCCAAAACAACTTGTATCGACGAAACAGCCCTAAACTTATTGTACATTGGAATCGTATCAATAAAAAAGTTCGTCACTAATGGGAAATTTTTTCCCCAAGAAAGGATTAATGCAACGATTGCTCCAGAAAGAAAAACGTATTTTATCTTTCTATTGTCCGTAAATAAGCATACAATGGCAAGAAAAAAGACTACTGAACCAATATAAGCCGGCGCAGCAACAATAGGCTGATCACCCCAATAAGTTGGCAAATTAGAAGTAAAATCTTTTGCCTGAGAAGCTGTTGCTCCTTGTTTTGAAACAAAATCATAGGAACTTGAATTTTCACCCAATTTTTCACTATTTGAACCTCCAAAAAGTCGTGGCGCAATTAGGTTAAAACTTTCGGCAATACCATAGCTGTATTCTGTGATATAATCTCGACTCAAAGCACTGTTTCCTATAATTTTTGATCCATCTGGATTGTATGTCAAGTCGCTTTTTCCTCGGGTGCTAAAATCAGCATATTCGGATGTTGCTAATATGTTTGTTGCATTGGCACCAATAGCGAAAATTCCGGCTATGGCCAAAATCCCAAACGAAGTAAATAGCGATTTATATTCCTTTTCGATTATTGATTGGTACGTATAATATGCCGAAAGCAATAATAAGAAAATCAGCAAATAATAGGTCATTTGAAAGTGATTGGCATTAATTTCTAATGCAACGGCAAACATCGCTAGCAAACCACCCCAAATATATTTTTTTTGAAAAACCATGATAAAACCTGCAATTACAAGCGGCATATATCCTATGGCATGGGCTTTGGCATTATGGCCAACACCTAAAATAATGATCAAATAAGTAGAAAATCCGAAGGCCAAAGCACCAAAAAAAGCCTTGAGCGGATCTACTTTTAAAACCAAAAGCAAGCCATAAAACCCAAGGAAATAGAGAAATAAATAATCGGCAGGACGAGGTAAAAACCGTAAAAGATTATCAATTGCACCTATGAAATCGTGAGGATATTTAGCTCCTAATTGGTACGTTGGCATTCCACCAAAAGCTGAATTTGTCCAATACGGTTCTATGTGATTGGAAGCTCTAAAATCATTTTGCTCCTTTGCCATTCCGGTATATTGGGCAATATCTGATTGATAAATTTGTTTTCCTTGTAGAACAGGGTAAAAATAAATGAGGGAGATAAGAACGAAACCTAGTATTACTAATGCGTGCGGGTAAAACTTATTTATTATTTTCAATTTTCGAAAGTTTGGTTTAAAAGGATGATTTAGTGTTTACGGCAAATTTAATCTATTTCTTCATAATCAACATAATCCCCAACTTTTTTGGTTTCGCGTGGATTTTTTGCATTAGAAGCGTTGTAAATAATTTCGTCGTTATTTGGCGTTTTATTCCAAGAATTATCTTGGGAATAGTTTCGCTGATTTTGGAAACTTTATTCCGCTTTCTTAACTACTTTTTTGACCAATAAAGGCAAAAACAATCGTGTCAAAAACTTAAAAATATAATAAAAAGTAATGATAACAAATATTGTGTCTAAAATGGTACTAAAACCTGCTGTTTGCATAATCTAAAAATTTTTGTAAAATTAACAATTCCATCGTTCAAAATTAAATTATCATTCTTAAATAAATAATAAAATATAGTACATTTGAAAAGCGTTATTACTTTTTAACCAACAAAAATAAGATGTTCAAAATCAAAACCTTAGTTCTCGTTATTATTTTTAGTATTCCAAACATTAATTTTGGTCAACATACGGACCAAATTAATTCGAATAGACCTGGCGAAACGATGTCCGCGTTTTCCGTTGGGAAATCTGTTTTTCAAATGGAAACAGGATTTTATGGCATCAAAGAAAATCATAGTCTTTTGAATTACAATGCCAACGGATATGGCCTAGACATGACGATGAGATGGGGATTATTTTCGGAAAAATTAGAAATGATAGCCGACTTACAGTACCAATACGAAAAATACAATTCTCTCATGACTACCATTGATCGGTCGGCAATGAAAAAAACCGTTTTTGGAGCCAAATATTTGATTTATGATCCTTTCAAAAATTATGAGAAACAGATAAATGTTTACAGTTGGAAAGCCAATCATTCGTTTAATTGGCATCAATTAATTCCCGCAGTTTCTGTATTTGCTGGAGCCAATCTAACTTTTTCGAACAATCCCTACTATTTTTCTCCAAAAGGGGCCGTTTCGCCAAAAGTGATGCTGATTACGCAAAACCATTTAGGAGATGGAAGTTGGGTTTTTATAACCAATATTATTGGTGATTATATCGGAACCCAATATCCTAGTTATAATTATGCGTTAACTTTAACAAAAGGATTCAATGACCATTGGTCTGGATTTATAGAAAATCAAGGTCTGAAAAGTGATTTTTATAGCGATGCTATTGTTCGTGGTGGTGCTGCATTTTTGATAAACAATGACTTACAAATTGACGCGTCTATCAGCAGCAGCTTAAAAACAACACCTTCAATTCTATATGGTGGCGTGGGACTTTCTTGGCGATTTGATGCTAATTATAAAGAAGTTAGAGTGCCTATAGACACCGGAGATTCTGATAAAAAAGCCAAGAAAAAAGCTAAAAAGACTAAAAGAGGATAAACGTACACGTACAAAAAATACAATGATTACAATAAAAGAAGCTACTACAAAAAAGGAAATGACAGCATATGTGAAATTTCCTTTTTCCGTATATAAAGACAACAAATACTGGGTTCCACCAATTATCGCCGACGAACTAGAATCGTTTGACAAGACCAAAAACCCCGCTTTCGAAAATGCAGAAGCCTACTTTTATTTGGCTTACAAAAACAATGAAATAGTAGGCCGAATTGCTGCTATCATTAATTGGAGTGAAGTAAATGACCAACAAAAAAAGAAAGTCCGTTTTGGTTGGTTTGATGTGATTGACGACATTGAAGTTACCAAAGCCTTATTAGAAAAAGTCTATGAACTGGGTCGAAAAAACAATTTAGAACATATTGAAGGACCAATGGGATTCTCTAACTTAGACAAAGTGGGCGTACTCACCGAAGGTTTCGAAGAAATTGGAACCATGATTACTTGGTACAACCATCCGTATTATGCCAGTCATTTTGAACAATTAGGATTCGCAACCGAGAAGGAATATCTAGAAAACAAATTCCCTTTTTCAAATGTAAAACTAGACTATTTTGATAAGGCACAGGAATTAATCAAAAGACGCTACCAACTCAAAGCGCTCAATTTCAAAAAGACAAAGGATGTCATGCCGTATGTAGACAAAATGTTTGATTTGTTTAATGCTTCCTATGCTAGTTTATCGTCTTTTGTGGCTATTTCGGACATTCAAAAAGAATATTTCAAGAAAAAATACATCAGTTTTATCAACCCCGAATACATCAAATTTGTAGAAGACAAAGATCAAAATCTAGTGGCATTTGCCATCGTAATGCCTAGTTTTTCGAAAGCATTACAAAAAGCAAACGGTAAATTATTTCCCTTTGGATTACTGCATTTATTAAATGCTCGAAACCACAGCAAAGACGTTACTTTTTATCTAATTGGCGTTCATCCAGAATATCAAAACAAAGGAGTACATGCCATAATTTTCAAAGAATATCATACAACATTCACCGAAAAAGGCATTCAAAATTGCATACGAACACCTGAATTGGCCGATAATCACGCCATTCATTTACTTTGGAAAAACTTCGACCCAAAAATCATTTGCCGACGAAAAACTTTTAGAAAAGAATTGTAGCTCAGATTTCAGGTAAAAAATTTCAGAAGGAAGAAATACATA
>CAILTC010000508.1 GCA_903837025.1 uncultured Bacteroidota bacterium
GATATGAAAGCTGCTGATAGAAGTAAAGCGGGTCAGCCTGGTGTACCAAAAGACTCACTTGATAACCAATTGAAAGATTGGATTTATAATTCTCGTATTGCAAATATTGAAATTGACAATAAAGAATTGCAAATTGCCATAAAAGGGGATGCAAAGGAAGAATATCCATCAATTAAAAAAGTAATGGATATTTTGCAAGATCAAAAAATCAATAGCTATAATTTAGTTACTGGTTTAAGAGGAAAGAATTTTTAATTATAAAAAGACACTAAAATGGCTGAATTAAATACAGGCGACGGTGGTGGCGGAAAAGATAAAAAGGTAAGAAGTAAAAAACAAAACTCAAAGGTAGATTTAACTGCCATGGTTGATTTGGCCTTCTTATTGATTACTTTCTTTATGCTTACTACGACCTTGTCTAAACCACAATCTATGAATTTGGGGTTGCCAGATAAAGAAGACGATAAGAAAAAAGAAGCTCCAATAAAAGTTGATGAAAATCGTACAATGACAATATTGTTGGGCGGTGATAGCAAGTTGGTGCGTTATGTTGGATTATTAGCAACTCCTGTTGCTGGTGGTGCACCAAAAGATTTTGCTTTTGGAAAAGAAGGAATTCGTGCAGAATTGTTGAAAAGAAAAGCCGCAGTTTTAGCTTATTCTACAGCAAAAGGTAAACCTAAAAACGGAATGATTGTGATTATCAAACCTAGTAAAAAATCAAATTATCGTAATTTGGTTGATATACTAGACGAAATGGCAATTGTAGATGTACCTACCTATGCAATTGTAAACGAATTTACACCCGAAGAACAAAAATTGTTAGAAGGAAAATAAGAGTTTCTCTTATGACCCAATAACCTAATAATTAAGAAATATGAAATTAGATTTATTAAAAAACCAATGGCTTGAAATCGTCTTTGATGGTCGTAACAAAAAGTATGGTGCTTATGATTTAAGAAAATCAGTTACCAAAAATTCTGTTAAAGCATTCATCATTGGTACGTTCGTTTTCGGGCTTGCTGTTAGTATACCAAATATTTTGCGTATGCTTCCAGATTCATCAGCAAATGATGATACCCTAAACGTAAAATTGACCACGGTAAAAATGCCGCCAAAGGAGAAACCGAAAGAAAATCTTCCTCCACCTCCACCTCCGCCTCCCAAAGTTGATCAAGTAAAATTTGTGAAACCTGTGGTTGCAAAAGCAGATGAAGTTGTTGAAGAAATTGTTGTTATCAAAGATATCAAGGATAAAAAACTTGGTGCTGAAACAATCAAAGGAGATCCTGATGCTGTATTAACTGTAGAGCCAGTTGGAACTGGAACTGCTGCTGTAGTTGAAGAAGATAATACTGTTTATAATCAAGCAGGTATCGAAGTAAAACCTGATTATCCAGGAGGAATGGAAAAATTTTATAGTTATATCCAAAAAAACTATAGAATGCCTGAAGAAGAAGGTCTTAAAGGAAAAGTGTATGTCACTTTTGTTGTTGAAAAAGATGGTTCATTGACTGATATTAAAGTACTAAGAGATATTGGTTACGGAACTGGAAAAGAAGCGATGAGGGTTTTGAGAGCAACTCCAAGATGGAATCCTGGAGAACAAAATGGAAAAAAAGTAAGATGTACTTTTAGTTTACCAATAAGTCTTCAATCTCCCGATTAATGCTACAAAATATAATAAATAATTTTAAGAAGAAATCGCCCAAAGAGCGATTTCTTCTCATTATAGGAATTTTGATTTTTCTAAGTTACTTAATTTTAGGGACCATCATTATTTTTTGGAAAAACTTTCCAATTCTTATGCCAACCTACTATAGAGTAGCATTAGGGATTGTTTTGATCGTTTATTCGTTCATAAGGTTTTTTAGATTTTTTAATGCTAACAAAGACTAGTTATGCGTAAAATTAACAAAGTTCTTGTCCTTGTTTTTATTGGTTCCTTATTTGTAATGTGTAATCAAAAAGACATAAATAAAGAATCGATCCTTAAGGGTAAAGCGACTTTTTTAGTTGATGAAACTTTGACACCAATAATTGAAGATCAAGTAGCTGTTTTTGAAAGTGATTATCCTGCTAAAATTACAATTGTTTCCAAATCAGAAACAGAAATTGTTAATTCTTTGTTTAATAATAAGTCAGTTGTTGCAATCCTAACAAGAAACTTAACAATTGATGAAAATAAAATTTTTCAGCAAAAAAAAATCATTCCTAAAATCACTAAATTTGCAACAGACGCAATTGCTTTTATTTCTAATAAAAACAATAAGGATACTTTAATTGAGTTAAAGAGTATAGTTGAGTTTATGCAAGGTAAACCTAATGAAAAAATCAAAGGCTTGGTTTTTGACAATCCAAATTCAAGTACAGTGCGTTATATGGATGGAATTGCCGGAATTAATAAAATTCCAGCAAAAGGAGTATATTCATTTAAAACAAATGAAGAGGTTATCAAATTCGTTGCTCATAATGATGGAATGATTGGTGTAGTTGGTGTAAATTGGTTGATGCAACCTAAACCATCTATGAATGAATTTGTAAATAAACTTAATGTATTAAGTGTAAAAGGTCTTACGAGTAATGAATATTATGCACCGACTCAAAACAATATTGCCGAAAATAAATATTCTTTGGCACGTGATTTGTTTATCATAGATGCACAAGGGTATTCAGGGCTTGGTATGGGTTTTGCTTCATTTGTAGCAGGCGATATTGGACAAAGAATAATTTTAAAATCAGGATTGTTGCCAGTAAGAATTCCTGGTAGAAAAATGAATATACGAAAAGAGATTAACAACGACAAAAAATAAATTAATACAATATCGATGAATAAATTTAAAATTTTTAGTATTGCTTTTTTAACCTCAGTGACGCTAAGTCACGCCCAAGATATTGAATTGGCAAAGAAAGCAATCGACGCGGAACAATTTGAAAAAGCGAAATCAATATTAAAATCGATTATTCAAACAAAACCAACAAATGGTAAGGCTGATTTTCTTTTAGGAAATATATATCTTACACAAAGTATTTCTGATTCGGCTAAAATCTTTTTTCAAAAAGGATTGTCTGGAACAGAAAGTGCTCGATTAAATAATATTGGTTTAGGACAAATGGAGTTAGAAAGTGGAAATGCTGTTGCAGCACAAACTCTTTTTACCCTGGCTACAAAAGATTTAAGAAAGAGAGATTTTGAAGAATTCATTTATATTGGTAGAGCCTATATGAATATTTCTAAGCCAGATTATAAAAATGCACTTACGGTATTGAACAAAGCTAAGTTAGTAAATCCTACTGATGCACAAGTTTCATTAGCAATTGGAGATGCTTATTATGGTGATAATAATCAAAATGAAGCTTACAAATCTTATCGGGATGCTTTTCAAGCGGACAATACTTTAATTAGAGCAAAAATGCAATTAGGTGTTTTGCTAAAAGGAGCAAAGTCTTATGATGAAGCTTTAAAAGCTTATAATGAGGTTATCGCTTTAAATGCTAATTACGGTCCTGTTTACAGAGAATTAGCGGAGACTTATTACAAATGGGGAAGAAATAAACCATCAAAATCTGTTGAATATATGCAAACGGCAATTGGATATTATGAAAAATACCTTAGCCTAACGGATTATTCTTTGAATTCTAGAATGCGTCATGCCGATTTCTTAATTCTTGTAAAAGATTATAAAGCACTTGAAATTGAGGCAAAAAAAATGAGCGAAATGGATAAAGTAAATCCAAGAATTTTTCGCTACTTAGGATATTCAGCCTATGAAAATGGGAATACAGATGAGGCCATCAAATCTCTTGAAAGTTTCACATCGAATGCAACAAACAAAATTATAGCTAAAGATTATTTGTATTTATCTTTAGCTAGAATTAAAAAAGGAACAAGTGCTGACGGATTAACAATTGATCCAATTGCTTTCGCATCAGGTTTAGCCGACATAAAGAAAGCAATTGATATGGAGCCCATGGCTGTTGAGGATTTGAATGATATTGCGGTAAAATTATTTAATAAAAAATTATATAATCAAGCTGCAGCTGTTTTAGAAATAGGTATTGCAAATAAAGATTCTAAAAATTATCTAGATGATAACGTATATTATGGATTAGCAATTTATTATGCTAATATTCAAAAAGATGTTGTTGCAAATCATGCCGACTTACAAAAATCCGATGCTACTTTTCAAAATGTTTTGATAGCTTCTCCGACGTATCTTGATGCTTATATTTATAGAGCTAGAATAAATGCCCTACTAGAAGATAAAGAAGTAATGAAAAAAAATTATGAAGATTTTGTTTCAAAAGCTATTGAAAAAGGACCAGAAGAAGTTGCTAAACCTCTTACAAAGAAAAAACTTATCGAATCTTATAATAATATCGCAACGGTTTATTTGACTACAGATAAAGTAAAAGCAAAAGAGAATCTAAATAAGTCATTAGAATTAGATCCAACTGATAAGCGTGCTTTAGAATTATTAGCTTACTTAAAATAATTCCTTACTATTTAATAAAAACCGATAGTTTCAAAAGAACTATCGGTTTTTTTATGTTCAAATGCGAGTATAGACCTCTGTGGTTTTTTGTTTTTTTTCTTTCGCAAATCATCAAAGTCAAATTCACTATCTTTGCCATTCAAATTAAAATAATGTTATCAAAAGAAATACAGTTAGAAGTAAATAAAGGAGCAATGCTTCCGTTGATGGAAGAATTTTATACCATTCAAGGAGAAGGATTTCATACCGGAACAGCAGCATATTTTATACGAATTGGTGGTTGTGATGTAGGTTGCCACTGGTGTGATGTCAAGGAAAGCTGGAATGCCGAATTGCATCCGCCTACAAGTATCGATCATATTGTAGCCAATGCTACTAAATATGCCGACACCGTTGTAGTAACAGGTGGAGAACCTTTGACTTGGGATATGACTTTGCTAACACATAAGTTAAAAGAGAATAACCTTAAAGTGCATATCGAAACTTCCGGAGCTTATGAATTGAGCGGAAAATGGGATTGGATCTGTCTTTCGCCAAAGAAAAACAAATTGCCAACTCAAACCGTTTATGACAAAGCCCATGAGTTGAAAGTGATTATTTTCAACAAACACGACTTTATTTTTGCTGAAGAACAAGCCGAAAAAGTAAATAAAAATGCCATTTTATTTCTACAACCCGAATGGAGTAAAAAAGAAGAAATGACGCCACTTATTGTTGATTATGTAATGAATAATCCAAAATGGCGTGTTTCATTGCAAACACATAAATATTTGAATATTCCTTAATCTTACACGTATATTCGTATCGTAATTAAAAAAAAAACAAAATGAAAAAAGTATTTCTATCTATCGCATTCGTTTTAATTGCCCAAATGTGTATTGCCCAAGATGCCAATTTTAAAGCAAATGTTTTAAAGTTGATTTCTATTAGTGGATCGGATGCACAGGTAAAGCTTATAAAACCTCAAATTTTGAATATGATAGCAGACGATAAAAAAGAAAGTTTTTCAAAAGATTTTGACGCTTCTATTCCAAGTTTACATGATAAAATCGCTAAAGTTTACATGGAAATTTACACGCCAGAGGATATAAAAGGTATGATTGCATTTTATGAAAGTCCTGTAGGGAAAAAGATGAGTGAAAAAGCTGGAGAACTTGGACAAAAATCGATGCAGGCCGGACAAGAATGGAGCCAAGAATTACAAGCATTAATGGCAAAATACAAAGAGGCTGTTCCTGCCCAAAATGAGTATGAGGTTATAAAACCAAAACAATAAAGGCGCTTTTTACTAGTAAATCTAATAATCACGGTATGAAGCAATTTATATTTATAGCATTTGCTTTTTTTGCATTTCAAATGGTTTCGGCTCAAGACACAACAAAAGTTGTAAATAATACTGTGTATAATACGGCAGGTATTGAAGTAAAACCTGAATTTCCGGGAGGAATGGATGCTTTTTTTCAGTATATTGGTAAAACCTATAATACTCCAACATCAAAAGATTTTTTAGGTGGAAAAGTTTATGTAACTTTTGTAATTGAAAAAGATGGAAAGGTTTCGGACATAAAAGTATTAAGAGATGTAGGCTTTGATTCAGGAAAAGAAGCAATTAGAGTTTTGGAATTATGTCCAAAATGGACTCCAGGTCGGCAAAATGGGCAAAATGTAAGATGTACTTTTAGTTTGCCAATATTATTGCATGGTTATGTTTTCAATATAAAAGAAGTTGATGTTGCGCCAAATTATTTGGGTGGATTTGACAGATTATCAAAACTTATTTTAGAAAATTTCAATACTCCCACTTCAAAAGAATTTAAAGGGGGAAAAGTCCTTATAAGTTTTACCGTTGAGATTGACGGTAGTCTTTCGGATATCCAAATTTACAAAGACCTCGGATTTGGAACAGGGGAAGAAGCAGTTCGGGTTTTAAAAGCATTTAAAAATTGGATTCCTGCTCAAAAAAATGGAAAAAATGTTAGATGTAATTTTGGAATTCCAATAACTTTGAAAGGTAATTAGATAAATTATTTTTTCTTTTAATATTTGAGTTTTATGAAATCACAATTCCTTATTGATCCAGCAATTACTTTTTTGAATCATGGTTCTTTTGGCGCTTGTCCAAAACCTATTTTCGAGGAATATCAACGTTTGCAATTGGAATTTGAAAACGAACCGGTTTATTTTTTCTTGAAAAAATCGAGAGAATATTTAAAAATTGCCAGAGAACGATTGTCTAAATATGTAGGTTGTGAATCAGTCGATTTATTTTTTACTCCAAATCCAACATTTGCCATAAATACAATTATGCGTAGTTTAGATTTAAAGGAAGGAGACGAAATTCTGACCACCAATCATGAATATGGCGCAATGGATAGAACTTGGAATTTTTATTGCAAGAAATCTGGAGCCCAATACATTCGTCAAAACATATCGCTTCCTGTGGTTTCGAAGGAACAAATCTTAGAAGAATTTTGGAGTGGTTATAGTTCGAAAACTAAGATTGTTTTCCTCAATCAAATTTCAAGTTGCACCGCTTTGATTTTTCCTGTAAAGGAAATTTGCGACAAAGCCCGTGAGTTGGGATTGATTACGATCATTGATGGTGCCCATGTTCCGGGGCAAATAGATTTAGATCTTACAGAATTGAATCCCGATTTTTATACCGGTACGCTTCATAAATGGATGTTGGCTCCCAAAGGAAGTTCTTTTCTATATGTGAAAAAGAGTTTTCAAGATAGGCTCGATCCTCTTGTTGTGGGTTGGGGCTACGAAAGTGTATCACCTGGCGAAAGTCAATTTCTAGATTATCAAGAATTTCAGGGTACACGAGATACTTCAGCATTCTTGTGTACACCAAAAGTGATTGATTTTCTGGAAGAAAATAATTGGAAAGAAAAATCAAAGGAATGTCAAAAGATCGTTTTAGATAATTATCAGCGCTTTTGCGATTTACTTCACACGCAACCCATTTGCCCAATTAATTCAGCATTTTTAGGACAAATGGCAAGTATCCCAATTAACACTTCGAATCCTGTGGCATTGAAAGACTTACTTTTCGATACCTATAAAATCGAAATTCCGGTGATGCCTTTGAATGGAAGTTACTTTTTGAGATATTCTATAAACGTCTATAATTCTCTGGAAGATTTAGATATTTTGTACAAAGCCCTGCAAGAAATCCTTTTGACAACCGATTTGATAATTGTATAAGCATTGCTTAGCCCAGATAGGAACGGCATCCCACGTCATTGCGAGGCACGAAGCAATCTCGTGGATATAGTGGATAGCTGGAATAGCTCCATAAAATCACCAGCTTTTTCTTTTCTCCAACGCTGTAATATGGGCAAGATGATGGTTACCGTGCCAAGCATAAGTCCCTATGATTTCTTCGATTTTGAATTCTTTTGAATGTTCAGGATGTATAAATGATTTTTTCAAGTCTTGGTTAGATAAATTTTTCATTAAATAAGCCAAACGAAAATGCAAGCCTTCAAGTAATAACAGCGTTGGCGCAATGGGCATGGTTAAATTATCAGGTGATTCTCCCCAACGATCTTCATGGTAGTATTTTATAATTGGATTTTGCTCGGTCAACGCCCATTTAATCCGGACAAAACAATTGATATGACTATCAGCGCAATGATGAATTACTTGGCGAATCGTCCAGCCACCATCGCGATAAGGAGTGTCGAGTTGTTCGTCGGTAAGATGCAAAACTTCGCTTTTTAACCTTTCTGGGAAAGTCGCTATTTCATTGATTTTTTCTCGAATATATTCATCCGAATAATTGTCGGGAGCAATGAATTTCCCAATTGGATACTTTGATTTTTCTAATTCTGAATTTTCCATAATTTTAATTTTATATCGAAAGCCTAGCCAAATAATCATAATGTTCCCCTTCGAGAATCATTTCGCATTGTAATCCATTGGCGAAAGCCGCATTTTGCAGCGTATTATAATCAAGATAAAGCCAAGGGAAACTGGCTTCGCTTTCATTTTTATAAGAAACAGTAAAAGTCAATTCGCCATAATAACCCGATCCTGGGATCCACTTTCCGCCATCTTCGTCATCATCAAACATATAAATAATATCGGAAGAATCAATGAGGATTTGACCATTCGGGTTTAAGAGACTTTTTAGCTTTTGTAAATATTTAGGTGTTTCCTTCAATGTGCCAAAAATTCCTGTGCCATTCATCAGCAATAAAATAGTGTCGAATTTTTCTGACGCATCTAAATCTAGAATATCTTGGATCTTAGTGTTTTTCAAGCCTCGAAGGGTACAAGCTTCAATTGCATTTGCAGAAATATCGATAGAAAGTACGTCTAAATTCCTGTCATTTTCTAAAGTCAAACTATGACTACCCGCTCCACAGCCTACATCGAGAACTTTACCTTTCGATAATTGCAAAGCCTTTTGTTCCAATTTTGGCATTTCGGCATAAGAACGAAAAAGATAAGCAACACTCATTTCGTCAGCTTCAGAAATACAAGTTTCGGTAATTAAATCTTCGGGAGAATTATTAGTTTGAAAATCGAGGATGGCTTTTCCGAATAAGTCTTTCATTACAGTTGATGCGTTAATTTGGTTAATTGTTGTTTGTTTTAAGTATTTTCGCAGAACGTTTTGTTGATTAAACGAATAAACAAATTCACGAATGAACAGTATTCTAAACAATCTTGCTAAAGAAGCCAAAGATAAGCATATCGAAAACAAAAAGTATTTTGATAAGCTTAAAAAAAAGCAACCTAAAAACTTGGATTACGTGATGCAGGAATTGCATGACGCCGAATTCAAAAAAACGGATTGTCTTCAATGTGCCAATTGTTGCAAAACGACAGGGCCTTTGTTTACTTCTGCCGATATTGAACGTGTTTCTAAGTATTTGAGACAAAAACCGCAACAATTCATTGAACAGTATTTGCGGATCGACGAGGACAAAGATTATGTGTTGCAAAGTGTTCCTTGTACTTTTCTAGATAGCGATAACACTTGTTTTATTTATGATGTTCGTCCAAAAGCATGTCGCGAATTTCCCCATACCGATAGAAAAAAGTTTCAGCAAATTTCGGATTTAACATTGCAAAATGTAGCAATTTGTCCTGCAGCTTTCAATATTGTTGAAGAAATGAAAAAGAAAATGCCTCTAGTTTAATAACCCATTTTAAAATTTTGAATCTGCGCAAATCTGTGAGATCTGTGTTAGATTTTATCCGTAAGAAGTAGATAAGTTTCGATGGGCAATCACATATCCAGTATCTGCTACCTCTCCTTTGGAGAGGGGCGGGGTGAGGATCAATATATCAAATACTTTTTTCTCCTTTCTTTGAACTCTTCCAATCCTTTCTTCCAGCTTTTTCGAATCTCATCTTCCGACGTTCCAGCTTCTATTTGTTGTTGCAATTTATTAGTTCCTGTGAGTTTTGTAAAAAACGGATTAAAGAATTTGCTTTTATCCGTGGTTTCCTTATAAGCTTTCAACAACCATTTCAATTCCAATAGATTTACTTTGGCAACAGCCGACAAATCTTCGCCATAACAAATCTGGTCTTTGTATAAAGGTTCTTTTGATCCAAAATTAGGCTTTGGTACAAAACTAAAATCACTTTTTGGTAAAAACGGAGAACCGTATATTTGAAATTGCTTTTCGGTACCACGACCTACGCTCACATTGGTTCCTTCAAAAAGACATAAACTACCATAGAGTTTGATGGCTTGATCATTGGGCAAGTTCGGTGATGGTTTTATAGGTAAACTATAACTCATTTTTCGGTTGTAATTCATGCAAGGAATAACCGTCAACTTACAACGTGCACCATTTTTCAACCATTTCTCTCCATTTATCATTTGACCATATTCGCCAATTGTCATTCCGTACAATACGGGAACGGGATGCATTCCTACAAAACTTGTAAATTCCTTTTCGAGAATTGGACCATCAACTATATTTCCATTCGGATTAGGTCTGTCTAAAATAATAAGTGGAATGTTGTTTTCGGCGCAAGCTTCCATTACATAATGAAGCGTAGATAAATAGGTGTAAAACCGAACGCCAACATCCTGTAAATCGAAAACTAGGATGTCAATTCCAATTAATTGTTCTGATTTTGGTTTTTTGTTGTCACCATAAAGCGAAATAATAGGTAAACCAGTTTTGGGATCTTTGCCATCAATTACATGTTCGCCAGCATCGGCAGTTCCTCGAAAACCATGTTCGGGTGCGAAAATGGTTTTAATTTTGCAGTTTTTCGATAGTAAGAAATCAACCAAATGAGTTTTATCGGATAGAATTCCGGTTTGATTTGTTACAACTCCTATTTTCTTATTTTTCAATAATGGCAAATAGGATTCAATATTATCAGCACCTGCTTTTATTTCTGTAGCATTATGAATCATTATCTTTTTGGCGGGTTCTTTTTTATTGGCCAAACTTCCATGAGAGACGATTAATATAACTAAGAATAAAAACGTATTTTTGACCCTGACGAAATCGAACAATCGAAGTAAAACAGAATTAGATACCATATCAAATTGAATTTAGAATATTTCATAGCCAAACGACTCATAACAGCAAAGGATTATAAAAGTAGTATTTCCGCGCCAATTATAAAAATTGCAATTTCGGCAATTGCCATTGGTATGATTATGATGATAGTTTCAGTAGCTACAGGTATTGGGCTGCAACAAAAAATCCGAGACAAAGTGTCAGCTTTCAATGGGCATATTGTTATTTCTAATTATGACAACAATCAATCCGAAGTTACCCTAGTTCCTATTTCTAAAAAACAAAATTTTTATCCAAAATTCACTTCAGTTCCTGCAGTAAGTCACATTCAAGCCATTGCAAGCAAAGCTGGAATTATTAGAACCGAAACCGCTTTCGAAGGAATAATACTAAAAGGAGTTGGCGCAGATTATAAATGGGATAATATAAAGGAGTACCTCGTTTCAGGCAAATTGCCTGATTTTTCTAAAACCCTCAATCAAGAAGTACTGATTTCTCAGTTTCTTGCCAATAGACTCAATCTAAAAGTGGGCGATTCTTTCAATACTTTCTTCATCAAAGAAAATCAAGGGCAATTACCCAACATACGAAGATTCAAAATTATCGGAATTTTCAACTCTGGATTTCAACAGTTCGATGCCACCTATATAATAGGAGATATTCGCCATATTCAGCGTATGAATAAATGGAGTCCAGATCAAGTAGGAGCATTTGAAGTTTTTGTAAATGATTTTACCAATATCAAAAATAGCGGTAATCAAGTGTACCAACAAACCTCTTCCACTTTAGATACCAAAACCATAATCGAAAAATACAGTTATATCTTTGAGTGGCTAAAACTCTTCGATTTCAATATCATCATCATATTAGTAGTCATGATTCTAGTAGCCACCATCAATATGGTTGTTGCTTTATTAGTACTCATTCTCGAGCGCACCCAAATGATCGGAATTCTCAAGGCCTTAGGAGCTAATAATTGGTCGATAAGAAAAATATTTCTCTATAATGCTTTCTATCTTATCATCAGAGGATTGTTTTGGGGAAATATAATCGGTATTTCTTTACTGCTGCTTCAGCAATATTTTGGTATCATCCAACTCAATCCCGAGAATTATTATGTCAACCAAGCGCCAGTCTATCTTAATTGGGGATACATCTTGCTCTTAAATCTACTAACAATAACCGTTTGTTTTCTGGTTTTATTGATCCCGTCCTATATAATAACGAAAATTTCACCCGTAAAAGCCATTCGCTTCGAGTAGATATATAAATTGGCAGGACTATTTTTTTCAGGAGCTTTTTCCTGCTATCCGTTTCAATCTCTTGTTCCGCTATCGCTCCACAAGAGGATTTCCACTACTATCAGGGCTAGGGCATTTGATTTTCGAATACACTATTTTCGAAAATCACAAATCATCTCGCTTATATATAGATTAGCCAATACGTTTACTTGATGTTTTTGCTACTATTATAGTATAAAAA
>CAILTC010000509.1 GCA_903837025.1 uncultured Bacteroidota bacterium
AAAACCAAACTCTGCAATGCGTAAAGTAGCGCGTGTACGTTTGACAAATGGTAATGAAGTAAATGCCTACATCCCTGGTGAAGGACACAATCTACAAGAGCACTCGATAGTATTAGTTAGGGGTGGAAGGGTAAAAGATTTACCAGGAGTTAGATATCACATCGTTCGTGGTGCGCTTGATACGTCAGGAGTAGCAGGAAGAACGCAAAGAAGATCTAAGTATGGTGCTAAACGCCCAAAAGAAGCAAAAAAATAATTTAAAAAGTTATTCTTATAGAGGTGTGATTCATCATGACTGTATGAGTATGGCGTTTTATTAAAAAAAAGACATGAGAAAAAGAGCGGCAAAGAAAAGACCACTTTTACCAGATCCAAGGTTTAATGACCAATTGGTAACGCGTTTTGTGAACAACTTAATGTGGGACGGTAAGAAATCAACAGCTTTTAAAGTTTTTTATGATGCAATTGACATCATCGAAAGCAAAAAGCAAGATGCAGAAAAACCATCATTAGAAATATGGAAAGATGCTTTAACTAATGTTATGCCTCACGTAGAAGTACGTAGTCGTAGAGTAGGTGGAGCGACATTTCAAATTCCAATGCAAATTCGTCCAGATAGAAAAATTTCTATGGCAATGAAGTGGTTAATACTTTATTCTAGAAGAAGAAATGAGAAATCGATGGCTCAAAGACTAGCGTCTGAATGTTTAGCTGCGGCTAAAGAAGAAGGTGCTGCTGTTAAAAAGAGAATGGATACTCACAAAATGGCTGAAGCAAATAAAGCATTCTCACATTTTAGATTTTAATTAATAAGAAATGGCTAGAGAACTTAAATATACAAGAAACATAGGGATTGCTGCTCACATTGATGCTGGTAAAACAACAACAACAGAGCGTATATTATTCTATACTGGAAAGTCACACAAAATTGGTGAAGTACACGATGGTGCTGCGACAATGGACTGGATGGCGCAAGAGCAAGAAAGAGGTATTACAATTACTTCTGCTGCTACAACTTGTGAATGGAATTTCCCAACTGAACAAGGTAAAATTTTACCTGAAACTTTGCCTTATCACTTTAATATTATTGATACCCCAGGACACGTTGATTTTACTGTAGAGGTAAATCGTTCTTTACGTGTACTTGATGGGTTGGTTTTCTTGTTTAGTGCTGTTGATGGTGTTGAGCCACAATCAGAAACAAACTGGAGACTAGCAGATCAATATCATGTACCGCGTATTGGTTTTGTTAATAAAATGGATAGACAAGGATCTAACTTTTTGATGGTATGTCAACAAGTAAGAGATATGTTGAAATCAAACGCAGTTGCTATCACTTTGCCAATTGGTGAAGAAAATGATTTTAAAGGTGTTGTTGATTTAGTAAAAAACCAAGCTATTGTTTGGCATGAAGAAGGTTTAGGAGCAACTTATGATATTGTGCCTATTCCTGAAGATATGCTTGAAGAAGTGAAAGAATATAGATCAATTCTTATTGAAGCAGTAGCTGATTATGATGAGAATTTGCTTGAAAAATTCATGGAAGATGAAAACTCAATTACTGAGGAAGAAATTAACATTGCTTTAAGAGCAGCTGTTATGGATATGGCAATCATTCCTATGATTGCAGGTTCTTCTTTCAAAAATAAAGGAGTTCAATTCAT
>CAILTC010000510.1 GCA_903837025.1 uncultured Bacteroidota bacterium
AGCTTACCAAGAGAAGTAGAAGAAAAAGTAAAATCTATTGAGCATATTAAAGGGGCTGAAGTAGAAATTACTTTCGATCCGCCTTGGAGCAAAGATTTAATGAGCGAAGAAGCTAAATTAGAATTGGGAATGCTTTAAAAATCTGTTCAAAGTTTAAGATTTAAAAGTTTAAAGTTGTTCAACCTTAAACTTTTAAACACTTAACCTTTTTAAACTTTTCAAAATGGAAGAAATAGTAAATAAAGTTGCCAATAGCACCTTGAAAGTTTTTGATCTAGAAGATTATTACCCAAAGGG
The DNA here is from genome assembly GCA_903837025.1 of uncultured Bacteroidota bacterium. Taxonomy (GTDB): domain Bacteria; phylum Bacteroidota; class Bacteroidia; order Flavobacteriales; family Flavobacteriaceae; genus Flavobacterium. The sequence continues at coordinate 298 of CAILTC010000510.1, forward strand.
AATTCGTGCGCAAATTGATATTTCGCTCTGGCTTCTTGATGGTTTTTTATTGAAGGAAAAAGAGTTTAGAGAACATCTCAAAAATCACGATTGGCTCCAATATCAAGACCAATTTGTAGCCATCAATTGCAGTACCGACGCCATTGTTCCGGCTTGGGCTTCGATTTTGGTTGCCATACAATTAGCTCCTTTTGCCAAGAAAATAGTAAACGGAAATCTTGAAGATTTAGATTCGGCTTTGTATGAAGAATTACTTTCTAAAATAGATTATTCGGTTTATGATAACAAGGCTGTTATTATAAAAGGTTGTTCGAAAAAACCCGTTCCAATGCGCGCTTATATCATAGCTGCGCACCATTTGCAATCTTTTGCACGAAGTATTATGTATGGCGAAGCTTGCTCCGCTGTACCTCTTTTTAAAAGTCAGAAAAAAGAGTGATTTTTGAAGTTTTCACTATCTTTACATTACTAAAAAAATTGAAAATGAAAAAAACAGTCTTTTATCTCGTGCTTATTATAGGCGTATTTTCGGCAAACGCACAAGAAACGGCAAAGGATACTACAAAACTTTGGAAAAACGGAGGGAATTTTATTCTGCTTTTTAATCAGTCTGCTTTTAATGCACAATGGCAAGCAGGAGGGACTTCAAGCATTGCTGGGAATTTAGGTATTAATTACGATTTCAATTATAAAAAAGCAGATGTTCTTTGGGACACAAAAATCATAGCCGCTTATGGTTTGACCAAAATAAAAGAAGCTGCAAAAACTGCAAAAACCGATGACCGATTAGAGCTGAACTCCCTTTGGGGAAAGAAAGCGAATGGTCAGTGGTATTATTCTGTTTTTTTTAATTTAAAAACGCAGATGGATAGTGGTTTTGATAAAAACAACATTGAAGTTTCTCATTTTTTCTCTCCTGCTTATTTTCAATTTGGACCTGGTATGTTATGGAAAAAAAATGATAATTTAAGCATTAATATTGCACCCGCAACTGCCCGATTAATTTTGGTAGATAGCAAGTACACCGCTTTAGGCTCTTCGTTTGGAGTGTTACAAGGAAAATCTTCACGATTTGAATTTGGGACAAGTATTTCAGCCTATTATAAATTAAATTTAATGGCGAATGTATCTATGGAAAACCGATTGAATTTATATTCTAATTATTTAGACAATCCACAAAATGTTGATGTTGATTATCAAATGAATTTGGTGATGAAGATTAACAAATTCCTATCGGCAAACATTGCGTTGCAAACCATTTATGACGATAATGCGGTCAAAGCAGTTCAAGTAAGAGAAGTTTTTGGACTTGGTGTGAACTACGGATTATAGCATTTAAAACAAAAAATTAGCCCCGAATTACACTAGTAAATGAGTATAATTCGGGGCTTTTTTTATTCCTCTTCTTTTTCAATTGCATCCTTATAATCCGGATACAAAAACTTGTTGTAAGGGAAACGCGTAATATGAATATGCCTTACTGCTTCATAAACACGTTCTCGAAATTCTTCGAAATTTTCTTTATTGGTTGCCGAAATAAACAAAGCATTTTCTTCGCCTACACGATTCATCCAAGTGGTTTTCCACTCTTCGAGGGTGAAATGACTTGATGTTTTTTCGGTGATTAAATCATCTTCATCAATGGTCAAATGTTTGTAAGCGTCGATTTTATTAAAAACCATAATGATGGGTTTATCATTCGCTTTTATATCTAATAAAGTTTGATTTACAGATGTAATATGGTCTTCAAATTCGGGGTGCGAAATGTCGACAACATGCAAAAGTAAATCCGCTTCGCGAACCTCATCCAGTGTACTTTTGAAAGAATCGACTAACTGTGTTGGCAGTTTTCGAATAAATCCTACGGTGTCCGAAAGTAAAAAAGGTAAGTTTTTGATCACCACTTTTCGAACCGTTGTGTCCAGGGTTGCAAAAAGTTTATTTTCGACAAAAACATCGCTTTTCCCAACGGCATTCATCAAGGTTGATTTTCCAACATTGGTATAACCAACCAAAGCCACACGAACCATGGCGCCACGATTGCTGCGTTGCACGCCCATTTGTTTGTCGATTACTTTTATTTTATCTTTGAGTAAAGCAATTCGATCGCGAACAATACGTCTATCCGTTTCAATTTCTGTTTCTCCAGGACCGCGCATCCCGATTCCTCCTTTTTGGCGTTCCAGGTGCGTCCACATTCCCGAAAGTCTTGGTAATAAATATTGACATTGCGCCAACTCTACTTGGGTTCTTGCATACGAAGTTTCAGCTCTTTGGGCAAAAATATCAAGGATAAGGTGTGTTCTATCCAAGATTTTGCAATCGATGATTTTGGAAATATTTTTCTGTTGTGAAGGCGTTAATTCATCATCAAAAACCAAGGTTGAAATGTCATTTTCTTTTACAAAAAGATTGATTTCTTCTATTTTTCCGGTACCAACAAAAGTCTTTGGATTGGGACGTTCCATCTTTTGCGAAAATCGTTTCACCACTTCACCGCCGGCGGTAAAAGTCAAGAACTCTAATTCATCCAGATATTCGTTGAGTTTTTCTTCGCTTTGATTTTGAGTAACAATACCAACTATTGCGGTTTTTTCGAAATTTATTGTTTCTTTTTCTAACATGTCTTTGAATAAGCTACAAATTTAATGATTTGCGAGGGACTTATAAGAATTTAGATTTATTAATAATTTGATTTAAAACAATACCCAATTAATTCCTACTCAATCGCCTTAATTTTTGTCACCATAAATGCAATCACAAATCCGAAAATGCCGATGAAGGCGAAAGAAAATCGTAAACCAAATAATTCGGCGATATAGCCAATTAAGGGTGGTCCCATCAAAAATCCGAGGAAACTTACACTCGAAACAGCTGTTAATGCTTCACCTGTTGGAATTGTTGGATGTTTTCCGGCAACGCTATAAATTGTGGGAACAATAGTAGAAACACCCAATCCTACAAACATAAAAGCAATTGTTGACGGGATAATATAGGGTAAAAATACTGCCGTAAACAAACCAATAGAAATTACACAACCGCTAATTTGCATCACTTTTTTTCGGCCTAATTTATTAATTAACCCATCGCCAAAAAACCGTCCACTGGCCATCATAATCATAAAAGAAGTGTAGCCCAAAACCACTAATGCTTCAGGAACTTTGACGACATCCTTGAAATAAATTCCACTCCAATCGAACATTATTCCTTCGCTTGCCATGCTACAAAACCCAATTATCCCTAACAAAATTAAAGATCTATCTCGTTTTCTGAATCCTTTTTTCTTTTCGGTTTTTAGAGTTTCTTTTGCTTTAATTAAGAATTTTAAATTAAATACAACTAATAATACAACAATTGCTGCACTGATTAAAAAATGAGTATAGGTACTTATTTTTAATGCCAACATGGCCAAACCTACTAGAGCTCCTGTGAATCCGGCTAAACTCCAAACCCCATGAAAGGAAGACATAATGTTTTTTTTGAAAATTCCTTCGGCATAAACTCCTTGCGTATTTAAGGCTATGTTGGTCAAGTTACCGAAAATTCCGAAGAAATATAATCCAAGACCTAGTTGCCAAGCATTTTGAGCTAAGCCTAAATTTGTCATACTAATGGCATACATCAAAATAGAAAAAAGCAAGATGCGGTGGCTACCAAAACGGGTCACTAGTTTTCCTGAAAAAAACATCATGGTAAGCTGTCCTACGGGCAAAGCAAATAAAATAGTTCCTAAATCAGCTGAACCTAGGTGCAATGCGGTTTTGATACTCGGAATTCGACTTGCCCATGTAGAAAAACACAATCCCATACCAAAATAAAACATCGAAACTGCCCAACGAATTCTGTTGAGATACCAAGCTTTTGCATTTTGATATGCGTTTTTGTACTTGGTTTTGGTTTTAAATCGGATAATAAAATCTAAATCTATCAAAAGTATTTGTTGTTAAATTATAAAGCAGCAAAAATACAACAATCTATCTTCAACTCATTCATTTTATAGTTCAGACCGATTATTAAATCGGTGTTGTTTATAAATTAATCGCTTTCATAAACTCATTACTTTGTATGGCGGCTTCAATAATTTGCATGACATGAACGCCTTCTTGAGCAGTAACGGGTTCGGTTTTGTCATTCGCAATAGATTGATAAACACCTTCGAAAAAGTCGTAATAATTCCCTTTTAGTGTTGGCACTTTTTCTTTAATAATTTCGCCTCCAATCTCGGTGTGCAAAAGTCCTTCATATCCTTCGTGCTCCGTTCCCCAAGTGGTTAAATTGGGGTTTTTTCCTAATTTCAATTCGTCTTCTTGTACATCGCCACGCGGTTTCAAGAAAGAGCCTTTTTGGCCATGAATGACATAAGCAGGATTGGCTTCACGAACAAAAAAACCAGCTTTTAATCGCACTCTAAAATCGGGATAATAAAGCAAAATATCCAAATAATCATCGACTAAAGAATGGTTTCTTGTGATGCGAATATCGGCAAAAACGGATGTTGGTAAACCAAATAAAAACAAAGCCTGATCGATTAAATGAGGCCCTAAATCTTTCAGAATTCCCGCTCCAGAATTGGCGGTTTCTTTATGTTGTTTTGGACTTAAAACTGGATTATAACGGTCGAAATGAAATTCGGCTTCAACGATTTCTCCCAATACTTTTTCAGCTACAATCTTTTTTAAGGTTTTGAAATCGCTATCCCATCTTCTATTTTGGAAAACCGATAATTTCAATCCTTTCTCTTTTGCCAAAGTGGCTAATTCCTGTGCTTCGGCAACTGTGGTGGTAAATGCTTTTTCGACCAAGGCATGTTTTCCGGCAAGCAACACTTTTTTGGCGTATTCAAAATGAGTGCCTACGGGCGTATTTACCACTACCAAATTGATGGTTTTATCTTCTAAAATAGCTTCTAAACTAGGATAACTTATAACTTCGGGATAATCTTGTTGGATTAATTTTTTGCTTCTTTCCCAAGAACCAAGGAGTTCGAAACCGGGATGAAGTTCTAGAAACGGTGCGTGAAAAACTTTTCCCGACATTCCATAAGATAACAGTGCTGTTCTTATTTTTTGCATAGTTTTTATTTTATCAAACACAAATTTACACTTTTTAATACTAAAACTTATAGGATCGTAAATGCCTTATATGTTTCAAAAATTAACCATATAAGTCATTTAAGGTCATTTAAGAAATGTGAAAATATTTAATTTGTGAAATCTATTAAATTATATTTTTGCTCTTTCGTATTGTTTTGGCCAAGCGATTTCCGCATTCAATTCTTTGGCGAAAGCCAATGCTAAATTGGGGTTTCTCAAGGATGCTCTGGCGAATAAAACCAAATCTGCTTTTCCGGTTGCGACGATTTCTTCCGCTTGAACTGCTTCGGTTATTAAACCAACAGCTCCTGTCAAAATCCCGGTTTCATTTTTGATTCTTTCGGCAAAAGAAACTTGATAGTTAGGTCCTAAAGCAATTTGTTGATGCGAAACCAATCCGCCAGAAGAAGCGTCAATTAAATCGACTCCTTTCTCTTTTAGAATTTTCGAAAGTTGTACTGATTCTTCAATATTCCAACCTCCGTCTGCCCAATCTGTAGCCGATATTCTCACGAATAAAGGCAAATTTGCAGGCCATTCGGACTGTACAGCTGCGAGAACTTCCAGAAGCAAACGCGTTCTGTTTTCGAAACTTCCACCATATTTATCGGTTCTTAAATTAGACAAAGGTGAAAGAAATTCATGCAATAAATAACCGTGGGCAGCATGAATTTCGACCACTTGGTAACCCGCTTCCAACGTTCTTTTGGTGGCCGATTTAAAATCGGAAATCACTTTTTGAATGCCGATTTTGTCCAAGGCAATTGGTGGGTCTTCATTGGAATGATAGCTAATTTCACTTGGAGCAACTATATTCCAGCCGCCATTATTTTCTTCCAAAGTTTTGTTACTGTTCCACGGTTGAGAAACACTTGCCTTTCTTCCGGCATGCGCCAATTGAATTCCGGGAATTGCATTTTGGGAAACAATAAATCGATTGATAACTTGTAATTTTTCGATATGTTCGTCTTTCCAAAGTCCTAAATCGCCAGAAGAAATCCTACCTTCGGGAGAAACTGCTGTCGCTTCCTGAATAATTAAAGCCGCTCCACCACT
>CAILTC010000511.1 GCA_903837025.1 uncultured Bacteroidota bacterium
CACAAGAAACCTATTCTTTGGGAGATTTATCTGCTCCTTCGAATCTTGTTATTAATGCAGTAATTGTAGGTCAAGATGCTTCGCATCCTAACGGTGATGGTTCTGGTAATGTGAATTTTTCTATAACAGGAGACAATATTCTTGCCACTTCAATAGATTATGACGCAAGCGATGCAGTAAATTTAGTTTTCTTACCAACTGGAACAGTTACAAAAAAATTTGATACACATCTGGGTGTAAATATATACAGAGTTACTGTTGTTGCTTCTGGTAAAGGAGGCTCACAGTCAACAATTACTAAAGATATCACAATAAGATACGACTATACTCCCGATCCAGCAATTGTTACTAATTTAACAAACAATACTTCAAAAACATGGATTGTAGATAAAAGTGTAGCAGGTCATTTTGGTGTTGGTCCTTGGGATCCTACGTCTGTTACTCCATCATGGTGGGCAGCAGCAATAAACGAAAAGGTAGCTACTGCAAATTGTTTTTACACGGCTACATTTACATTTACTAAAGTTGTTGCTTCAGGTACTTATTCATTAACAGTTGCAAGTCCTGACGGTGCATTTACAAAAACTGGTTCTTTGGCTGGTGGTCTTCCTGGAATTCCATCATCAGGTGACGAAGGGTGTTATGCTTATGCTGGCGGAACTTCTGCTTTCACTTTTGGAGGTTCAACTTCAGGAGTTGTGGCATCAGCTCCATCTACACAAACGAATATTAATTTAGCGGGAACCAATACTTTTATAGGTTATGGTGCAACACTAAAGGGATATGAAATTTTGACATTAACTGCAAATACAATGTATCTTAGGGTACAGGGAACTGAAACAGGAAATGCTTGGTATATAAAAATGATTCCAGCACCTTAGTTTTCTTAACAATAGTAAGACCCAGAACTATCATTTGGTTCTGGGTTTTTTTTTAATATTAAGCTTTTTATCATGATTCAAAATACGTTACTTTCAAAATTTTCTAAAAAATATTTAAGTCCAATTACAAGCATTTTGCTTTTTAGTATCCTTACCTCATATGGTTTGATGTCCTGTAGCGGAGGCGGAAGTAGTAATAGTGGCGGAACTACAGCTGTAAAAACACCTTCTAATCTTGTGATTTCAGCAATAGTTGTTGGGACAAATGCCCAAAACCCAAATGGTGATGGTAGCGGAACTGTGAATTTTACCATAAGTGCAACAAATGCAACATCTTACAAAATATTACTTGGCAATGGAGATACAAAAGATTCAACAGATGGAAATTTAACTTACACTTATACTGCATCGGGCACAAATGCTTATGTAATATATGTTTCTGCATATAATGGAACTCAGTTTATCAGCTCTTCTACCACAATTAGTGTTTATGTTGCTCCAGTTGCAATTTGGTCAGAAGAATTTAATGTAGATGGAGCACCCGATCCAACAAAATGGGGTTATGATTTAGGTGCTGGCGGATGGGGAAATAATGAATTGGAGTATTACACCAGTCGACCTCAAAATATAGTTATTTCTGGTGGTACATTAAAAATAAATACCATAAAAGAAAGTTATAGTGGAAGCAATTATACTTCGGCAAGAATTCTTTCGAAAGGTAAATTTTCCTTTAAATACGGAAAAGTCGAATTTAGAGCTAAATTCCCAACAGGCGCAGGAACCTGGCCTGCAGTCTGGATGTTAGGTAATAATATAGATACTGTAGGATGGCCTGCTTGTGGCGAAATAGATATATTGGAAGAAGTTGGAAATACACTAAACCTAAATCATTCTTCCTTACATTCGCCTGGTCGTTCCGGAAATACACCTGATACAGCAACGGTTTCGGTTGCTAACGGAAATACCAATTTTCATATTTATACCATGGATTGGAGAGCCGATTTCATCAAATTTTATGTAGATAATGTGCTGTATTATACTTTTACAAATTCGGCTAGTATGCCTTTTAATCAGGATTTTTTCTTGATTATAAATTCAGCAATTGGAGGTAATTTTGGAGGTAACGTA
>CAILTC010000512.1 GCA_903837025.1 uncultured Bacteroidota bacterium
CCAAAAGATCTAATATCAAACCTCAAAGGTTTTAAAAACCTGTGAGGGTTAATCCAACAAAGAAAAAACATGAAAAAAATAATAGCAATCCTTACCCTCTCAGCCGTTTTCTTAACTTCTTGTGGAGGAGAAAAAAAAGAGCAAATCAAAGAAGAACCAGCGATAGCGGTAAAAGTTAGCGGTGTTTCTGAAAATAGCAATAGTTCGTTTATAGCTGCAAGCGGAAAAATCGAAGCCGAAAATAGTGCTAATTTGAGTACGCGAATGATGGGTTATGTCACCAAAATTCACGTGAAAGTAGGGCAAAAAGTAGGTGCGGGACAATTATTGATAAGCATTAATAATACCGATTTACAAGCTAAAAAAGCACAGGTAGATGCTAGTATTTTGCAGGCAACAGCAGGTTATAACAATGCCAAAAAAGACTACGATCGTTTTGTGAATTTGTTCAAACAACAAAGTGCTTCGCAAAAAGAACTAGACGATATGACCGCGCGCTACGAAATGGCAAAAGCAGGATTAGAAGGTGCCAAACAAATGCGAAATGAAGTTATAGCGCAGTTTTCATATTCGAATATTACGGCTCCATTTTCAGGAACGGTGACCAATACTTTTGTTAAAGAAGGTGATATGGCAAATCCGGGAATGCCTTTGGTAAGTGTTGAAGGCGCTTCGAGATTGCAAGTTACAGCGATGGTTTCGGAAAATGATATTGCGAAAATAAAAAAAGGAATGGCTGTGAAAGTGTTGGTTAAATCGTCGAATGAAACACTTGCAGGAAAAGTGAGCGAAGTAAGTTCATCGGCAACAAATACAGGCGGACAATATTTAGTAAAAATAAATTTGGAAAAAACGGATGCTTCGGTATTATCGGGAATGTTTGTGAATGTTCAGTTTCCGGTTGAAAACAAAGTGCAAGTACCCCAAAGCGGAATATTTACGGTTCCAGGAAGTGCTTTGGTAATACAAGGACAATTAACTGGTATATATACAATTGGAACTGGAAATGTTGCTGTTTTGAGATGGTTGCGTATTGGAAAAAAATTTGGTAATCAGGTAGAAGTTTTATCTGGTTTATCGGCTAGTGAAAACTACATCGTTTCGGCCGAAGGCAAGTTGTATAATGGAGTGAAAGTTAGTATTCAGTAATTAGATTTTGGTTCTCAGAATTCAGGTTTAACTCCGGAGGAGTTAAATATTTTTAGAAAAAAGTTCAATGTTAATTCCTGCGTGAGGGATAGAGGCGGCATCCTTTTGTGAAGCGAAGCGGAACAAAAGATAAAGCCGAAAGCCCGACCCGACTTTTTGGGAGGGTCACGCCCAAATAAATAAAAAATGATGCAAGAAGGTATTTCAGGTAAAATAGCCCAGTTTTTTATCAATTCAAAATTGACGATTTTGTTGATGGTGGCATTGATGATAATTGGTGTTTATAGTTCGTTTTTGATCCCGAGGGAGGAAGAACCGCAGATTAATGTGCCGATGGCCGACGTGATGGTGGGTTATCCTGGAGCGAGTCCGACGGAAGTGGAAAGTCGTGTGGCGAAACCTTTGGAGAAAATTATTTCGAATATAAAAGGGGTCGAACACGTGCATACGATGGCGATGAATGGGCAAGCGATGTTGATTGTTCAGTTTTATGTAGGCCAGGATGTGGAGCGTTCGTATGTAAAATTGTATGACGAATTGGCGAAACATGAGGATATGTTTCCTAAAGGCGTTTATAAACCAATGGTAAAAACGCGTTCGATTGATGATGTTCCGATGTTGGGATTGACGCTTTGGAGCGATAAAATGGATGATTTTCAGTTGCGCCAGATTGCTGAAGAAGTGACTTCTGAAATAGAAAAAGTGAAAGATGTGGCGATTACCAAAGAAATTGGAGGTCGAAATAGAGAATTAAAAGTGGTTCTTGACAAAGATAAAATGGCCGAAAATGGCGTGGATGCTTTGGGGATTATGGGCATGATTCAGGCCAATAACGGAAGTTCGCAATCGGGGAGTTTTGTGAATAGCGATCAGGAATATTTGGTTACGACAGGAAAATTTTTGTCGAGTTCGGAGGATGTTGAAAGCTTGGTTGTGGGGGTAAATAAAAACAGACCCGTTTATTTAAAACAAGTAGCTACGGTTGAAGATGGACCAGCGACAGCGCGAAGTTATGTGTCTTTTGGATACGGAAAAGCCAATGAAAAATTTAAGAAAGATCAATCGGAATATCCTGCGGTGACGATCTCTGTAGGGAAAGTGAAAGGAGCCGATGCGATGAAAATTTCGTCAAAAATTATTGATAGAGTCGAACAGTTAAAGAAGAATTTGATTCCGAATGATGTTCATGTCGAAGTAACGAGAAATTACGGAGAAACGGCTTCAGATAAAGTAGGCGAGTTGCTGATGCACTTAGGAATCGCGATTATTGCTGTAACCTTTTTAGTGATTTTAGCCATGGGATGGAGAGGTGGATTAGTAGTGTTTTTCTCGGTTCCGCTTACGTTTGCATTGACCTTATTTGCTTATTATTTATTGGGTTATACGCTGAATAGAATCACGCTTTTTGCCTTGGTTTTCGTGGTAGGAATTGTTGTTGACGACAGTATTATCATTGCCGAAAATATGCACAGACATTTCAAGATGAAAAGACTTCCGTTTAAACAAGCGGCGATTTATGCGATAAATGAAGTAGGGAATCCAACTATTTTGGCAACATTTACGGTTATTGCGGCGATATTACCCATGGCGTTTGTATCAGGAATGATGGGGCCTTATATGAGTCCGATGCCTATTGGTGCTTCGATTGCGATGCTATTGTCTTTGTTTGTAGCTTTGACAGTAACGCCTTATTTGGGGTATCATTTGCTTCAAGAAAAAGAATCGCAAGAACACAAAGAAGCCGAGGGATTAGAAACCAGCTTTGTTTATAAAATATACAACAAGCTCGAGCGTCCTTTCTTAGAAAGCAGCATGAAAAGAAGAGTTCTTTTGGGAATTACAGTTATCCTTTTGATAGGTTCGGTGACGCTATTTTTTACCAAATCGGTGGTGGTAAAAATGCTGCCATTTGATAACAAAAATGAGTTTCAAGTGGTGATCGATATGCCTGAAGGAACGACTTTAGAAAGAACTGCGGCGGTGACCAAAGAAATTGCGCAATATCTTTCGACCAAACCTGAAGTGGTAGATTACCAAAATTACATTGGAACATCGGCACCAATTACCTTCAACGGATTGGTTCGTCATTATGATTTACGTGGCGGAAGCAATATGGCTGATATTCAGGTGAATTTGTTGCACAAAGACGATAGAAAACTGCAAAGTCATGAAATCGCTAAAGAAATGCGTCCTGAAATTCAGAAGATTGCCAAGAAATATGGTGCGAATGTCAAACTGATTGAAGTGCCACCTGGACCTCCTGTTTTATCGACTTTGGTTGCCGAAATTTACGGACCCAATTACAAAGACCAAATAAAGGTGGCGCATCAGGTGAAAGACATTTTGAAAAACACCTCGGATATTGTTGATATTGATTGGACGGTTGAAGACAATCAAATCGAATATAAGCTGGAAGTCGATAAAGAAAAAGCGATGCTGAACGGAATTGCACCGCAACAAGTGGTTGGTAATTTGACTTATTTGTTGAAAGA
>CAILTC010000513.1 GCA_903837025.1 uncultured Bacteroidota bacterium
TCCAATTAGATCTGATAGATCAAGTCCGTTATATTTATAAAGACAAACCTCGAGCAGCTTTAAAATTTAGGAAAGACTTGATAAAAAACCTCAGGAAAGATTTGAAACGCCCTTTTCATTTTAAACAATCAATTTATTCTGATGGTGATGAAAACATAAGAGATTATGTTTTTAAAGGTTATGTATCTGTTTATAAAATCGACGTTACTCAAAATTCTATTTTAGTTTTTGGATTTATTAAACATAAAAACTCCTTATAAATGCCAAGAATTCTCTCCATAGATTACGGTCAAAAACGAACTGGAATAGCCGTTACTGACGAATTGCAAATTATCGCTTCGGGCTTGACGACGATTCCGTCAGCAACTGCAATCGCTTTTTTGAAGGATTATTTTTCTAAAGAAAAAGTCGAAGCGGTTCTCATTGGTGAACCCAAACAAATGAATGGTGAACCTTCAGAAAGTGCTTCCATCATAAAAGGATTTGTGACTCATTTTACCAATCATTTTCCGGAGATGAAAGTTATTCGTGTAGACGAACGCTTTACTTCAAAAATGGCTTTTCAGTCGATGATAGACAGCGGAATGAAAAAGAAACAACGCCAAAATAAAGCCCTTATCGACGAAATTTCGGCAACAATTATGTTGCAGGATTATTTGACTCGAAAAATGTTTTAAGAATAGTATTCTCGTTTTCCGATTGTGATTTCATCAAAGATTTTGTCGTTTTTACAATATTCTCCGACAAATTGATAAGCCAAATCAATTGTTCGATTACCAATTGCGCTTCTTGCATTTTTAATTGAAAAGCTTCCTCATCAATGGGAATTCCTTCTTTTAATTCTCTAGCGCGAATGTTTTTTAATTCAGTAAATCGAAGTGCCAAATCATCCTTATTGGTGTTTTCGACTGTATTTATAGATTCTTCTTTTAAAAGTAAAATCGCATCATCTAGATTTTTTGTAACCGCATCAACGACAACATTAAAAGCTTTTGAAGCTGTTGTAGTTTTATGTGATTGTATGTAAGTTCCCAACGAAGCTGAGGAGGAAAGCAAGGTATGATTGAGTACAGCGAGTTTATAAACCTGCGGTAATTGTTTTTGTTTTGATTTTGGTTCTTGTGCCATTCTTAGGAATGATGCCATAAGATTCCCTATTTCGATAAAAGCATTTTTACGTGCTAATCGGTATGAAGTAGCAACATCTCCTTTTTTATTATAAAATATAGAAATTTCCGTCAGGTAATTTTTATTGGCTTTGATGGATGCTTTTAAATAAATAGGGATATTTAAGAACTCCCAAGAAGGCCATAAAAAGTGATTGGCAAGAAAGGCTAAACTACTCCCAACTAGTGTATCTATAATACGATATTGAATAACTTCACCAACATTTGGTGTTAAAATCCCGTAGATAAAAACGATGTACATGGTAACGAATGTTGCGCTAACCTTGTAATTAGTGTTTGTAAACGAGAATCCTAAGAGCATAGAAAATATAGCTAATGAACTGATTACTATGCTATCGTGAACGAAAAATAGAATGCCAAAAGCAATTCCACCCCCTATTAAAGTTCCGAAAATCCGATCAAAAGATCTTGTTTTTGTCAACCCATAACCAGGACGCATAATCACGACGATGGTAAGTAAAACCCAATATTCGTTATGAAAGGAAAGTGCTTTGCTTATTATGAAACCAAATAAAATAGTAACAGTTAATCGTAGCGAATGTCTAAATAGAGTAGAGGAGAAGCTTAGATTCTCGATTAATGTGCTCCAAAGATAATATTGAGGTGTCAGGAATTTTTCTAGGTCTTTATCTCTTCCTTTAAAGTCATATGTGCTGATTGCAGAGGAAAATGCACGTTGTACAATTTTGATTTTTTCGACCTGTTTTTCGGCATATTGCAACATGGTGGTGAGCATAAATACACCTTCCGAAGCTTCTATTTTGCCTAAATTTGTATTGTAATTGGCTATAGCAAGCTCTAATTTGTTTAAATCTTGGATTAAGTTATTTTTTGAAACAAATTTATTTTTGTTTTTTACACTTTTCGAAAGCCCTTTTAAACTTGCCGCCAGATTATAAGCCAGGGTTTGATAGGTGAGTAATACTTGCGGATGTTCTTCGAATTTTTTGTGTAATTTATTATGGTCGAATGAAGTGGATAGAGCAAGTTCTAAGATTTCTACCAAGGAAATAAAAACGATGAGAAGCCTACGGTTTTGGTTAGACGAACCGGAATAATCGCTAATGAGTACTTCGCGAATGTTTTCTTGAATAGCATTTAATTCTACTTGAAGATGCAATTGTTTTTCTATAATTGCTTTTCTATCGGCTGTGGGAACCCAAAGATCTCCTCTTAGTTTTAAGTATTTGGCCGTTAATTTGATGCATTCTGTAATTTGAATTTCAAGATAACGATAGGGTCTTATGTAGTTAAAAAGCAGCGAAATAAAAAGATAAAATAAACCTCCTCCGAGCAAAAGTGCAGCATGTAGTACCATATTCCAGCCCGAATAAATATGCGCAAATGCTAAAGAAACTGAAAGTAGAGTCGAGAAAGAAACCATTGTTGCTCGTTTTCCAAAAACAGAAAACATGGATACGAAAAACACAGAGATTACCAGAAAAGGATAAAAAATCCAGGGATAGGGATCTACAATATTGACCAATAAATTAGCGCCAGAGATGAGTAAGGCCGTAACAGTAACTCCTTTTATTTTGTCTTTTAGGCTACTGGGAATATCGCTGGGATAGGTGAAAAAAGCACCAAGGGCAATGGTGAATCCTGTTTGAAAAGCACCAAAATAAGTAAACAATAATACAGGAATAACAGCTGCAATTGTCATTTTTAAAGCACTGATAAAATAAGCAGTATCGGTAAATTTTTGGATTTTGTTAATCATATATTTACATTAAATACAAAGATAGGAATTGTGGTATTTATACCTAAAATAAATAGATTAGTTTTCGAGCTAAATTTAATTATCATTCGAGCATAATTGAATATCTATTTTTTTACTATTTTTGCAGACTGAAATTGAGAATAAAGACATTCTGAATTTGCAGTAGTTAATACTTAATACAATACTAATGATTTTACCAATTGTAGGATATGGCGATCCAGTTTTAAGAAAAATGGGCGAGGCCATTACTCCGGAACATCCCAACTTAAAAGAAATTGTCGCTAATATGTACGAAACGATGTATAATGCCTGTGGTGTTGGGCTTGCAGCTCCCCAAGTAGGTTTGAGTATGCGTTTATTCGTTATAGACACAACACCTTTTGGTGATGATGAAGATCTTCCTCTTGAAGAACAAGAACAATTGAAAGGATTCAAACGTACTTTTATCAATGCCAAAATGTTGAAAGAAGAAGGTGAAATTTGGGGTTTTAATGAAGGTTG
Source organism: uncultured Bacteroidota bacterium (assembly GCA_903837025.1). Taxonomy (GTDB): domain Bacteria; phylum Bacteroidota; class Bacteroidia; order Flavobacteriales; family Flavobacteriaceae; genus Flavobacterium. The sequence goes on from CAILTC010000513.1 coordinate 3,409, forward strand.
TCTCAGTATTCCAGATGTTCGGGAAGATGTTTTTAGAAATGAAAAAATCACAATTGAGTATTGCGATGAAGATTTTAATATGAAAACAGAGGTTTTTGATGGTCTGGTTGCCAGAGTAATCCAACACGAATACGATCATATTGAAGGGATTTTATTTACCGATTTAATATCTTCTTTGAAGAAAAAATTAATCAAGAAAAAATTACAAAACATCATGGATGGTAAGACCAGACCTGATTACAGAATGAAATTTTGCAATAAAAAAGGAAGGTAAAAAAGTATTCATGTATCCCATTGCAGATTTTAATTTCTCAAAAAAAAACAAATAAAAACACATAATTTATAACAAATGAATTTAGAAAAAATATTATCAATTTCCGGAAAACCAGGTTTATTCGCATTGAAAGTACAAACCCGTACAGGATTCATAGCTGAATCATTGCTTGATGGAAAAAAAATCACAGTAGGTTTAAAAGTTAACGTAAGCTTATTGACGGAAATTTCGATTTACACAATTGATGCCGAAAAACCTTTGAGCGAAGTAATGCGAAATATCGCTATTAAAGAAGACAATGGGCCTGCTATTTCTCATAAAGAAGACAATGCTAAATTGGTAGCTTATTTCACAGAAATTCTTCCAGATTATGATTCGGAAAGAGTGTATCCTTCTGATATTAAGAAAGTTTTGAATTGGTATAATTTGTTACAATCAAAAGGTTTAGTTTCTAAAGAAGAGCCTAAAATCGAAAATGCCGAAGAAATAAAAGAAAGTGTAGTTGAAGAAGTTGTTGCCGAAAAAGCAAAAGCTCCAGCTAAAAAAGCAAAGACAGCGTAATTTCTTTCTAATCTTATATTTTAATCCTGTCACGATGTTTCTTGACAGGATTTCTTATTTTTACCAAAAACGCAATAATCATGAATAACAGACAAAACCAACTCCAAGCTTTCGATCGATTGTTAACTATTATGGACGATTTGCGAGAGAAATGCCCTTGGGACAAAAAGCAAACCTTGCAAAGTTTACGACATTTGACCATTGAAGAAACCTATGAGTTGGGCGACGCAATTTTAGATAATGATTTGAATGAAGTAAAAAAAGAGTTAGGGGATGTTTTATTGCATATTGTTTTTTATGCTAAAATTGGTAGCGAAACCAATGATTTTGATATAGCTGATGTTTGCAATGAAATTTGCGAAAAACTGATTCATCGTCATCCACATATTTATAGTGATGTGGTGGTAAAAGACGAAGAGGAAGTCAAGCAAAATTGGGAAAAACTAAAGCTGAAAGAAGGTAAAAAGTCGGTTCTTGAAGGGGTTCCAAGAAGTTTGCCAGCATTGGTGAAAGCCAGTCGAATTCAAGATAAGGTAAAAGGCGTGGGCTTCGATTGGGAAGAACCACACCAAGTTTGGGATAAAGTTCTGGAGGAATTAGAGGAATTTCAAGTGGAAGTTAAAGCCGGCGATCAGGAAAAAATGGAAGCTGAATTTGGAGATGTTTTATTCTCTATGATCAATTATGCTCGATTTTTAAACATAAATCCCGAAGATGCTTTGGAACGAACCAATAAAAAATTCATCAAAAGATTTCAATATCTCGAAAGCAAAGCTGGAGAATTAGGGAAGCCATTAATGGATATGACTCTGGCTGAAATGGATGTTTTTTGGAACGAAGCAAAAAAAATGTAATTGAAAATCGAAGATTTTCAAATATTAAATTTTGGAACGAAGCAAAAAAAATGTAATTGAAAATCGAAGATTTTCAAATATTAAATTTTGGAACGAAGCAAAAAAAATGTAATTATCAAGATTGTCATTCCGTAGGAATCTTAAAAAGCATTAAATTAGATTCCTACGGAATGACAAATAGGATTGCTTTATACTTGAATCTTTATTTACAGGCTTCAAAGCCAAGATTTTTTTTTGTAAAAATCTCAAAAAAAAGATTAATCCGCTATTCTTTTTAGTTTATTAAGATCTTTGATGACAATTTTTTTTCCGATTAATTCGATAAGTCCGATTTTGTTGAAATCAGATAATAAACGAATGCAACTTTCGGTTGCTGTACCAATCATTCCAGCTAATTCTTCGCGAGAAAGCTGAATATGTAAGGAGCCATCTTCATTTTTGCCAAAAGTTTCTTGAAGGTAAACTAATGTTTCTGCTAATCTTTCTTTTACTGTTTTTTGTGACATCGAAACCATGTGATCATCAGATTCCTTCAAATCACCACAAATCGTTTTCATAAGATTCAAAGAAAACTGATTGTTTTTATCAAACATATTCATGACTTCACTTCTAGGAATAAAGCAAATTTCCATATCTTCAAGTGCTACTGCGCTCAAATTAGTTGGTTCGTCACTAATCATCGAACGTTGACCTAGTAATTCTCCCGGTTTAACTAATTTTACAATTTGGTCTTTGCCGTTTGCGCTTAATTTAGAGAGTTTACATACACCATTTTTCACACAGTAAATTCCATTAACACTTTCTCCTTCTTCGAAAATGTTTTCCCCTTTTTGGATTGTATACGAAGTTTTGCATTCAGCAAGTTTTACTAATTCTTCTTTGTTAAGTGCTTTTAGAGAACTAAATTCTCTAACGATACATTGTTCACATTTACTCATAAAAATTGGGGTTAGAATGACAGATACAAATCTACAAAATTATATGATAAATATCATACTTTTAATTTGACCAGTTAGTACTTTTGTTGCCTATTAAATTGAATGTATTTATGGATGGGCAAAACTGTTTCCATTGTGGGTTAGTTATTGTAAAAGAAGAAGATCCGAGCGAAAGCGAACTGGCGAATCAAATCATTTTTGACGGAAAACAATTTTGTTGTAATGGTTGTAAAACTGTTTACGAAATTTTTAGTCTGAATGATTTGACTTGTTACTATGATTTCGAAAAATCTCCAGGAGCAACTCCGCTGGATATTCTTGGTAAATATGATTTCTTGGATAATGAAAGTATTGTTTCCAAACTTTTAGATTTTCAAGAAGAATCAACTGCAATTGTGTCACTTAATATTCCTCATATTCACTGTAGTTCTTGTATCTGGATTCTCGAAAACTTGCAACGCCTTGAAAAAGGAATAAGCAGTTCACAAGTGAATTTTCCGGAGAAAACGGTTCGAATCACTTATAATCCCGAAAAAATTTCTCTTAAAACGATAGCGCATTTATTAAGTTCTATTGGTTATGAACCGTATATAAGTTTGGAAAATTATGAAACCGGAAAAAATAATGTTGACCGTAGTTTAACCTATAAACTGGGGGTTGCATTCTTCTGTTTTGGAAATATTATGCTGCTTTCGTTTCCCGAATATTTCGAAGTAAAAGAATTTTGGTTAGACCAATACCGTGGTTTTTTTCGTTGGCTTATTTTTGCTTTGTCGATGCCAAGTTTCTTTTATTCGGCAAGTGGTTATTATGTTTCGGCCTATAAAAGTATTCGGTCTAAA
>CAILTC010000514.1 GCA_903837025.1 uncultured Bacteroidota bacterium
CATTTGCTCAATTTTTTTCCGAATCGATATATCGATCGGACCCGTTATTATAAAATTAATGAGTTGCAGAATAATGCTGCGGAAGTTCAGATTATTGGTAAAATCATTAATGTCAAAACCGTTGAATTTGGCAAAAACCAGAAACGATTAGTCTCTACTTTTGTGGATGATACGGGACAAATGGAACTCGTTTGGTTTGAGGGTCACAAATGGATTCGGGAAAGTTTAAAGCTTAATGAAATGTGTGTCATTTTCGGAAAATGCACTTCTTTCGGGAATACTTTCAATATGGCACATCCCGAAATTGAGTTGATGACAGAACACGAACAAAGCTTGCGTTCGGCGATGCAAGCCGTTTATCCTTCGACAGAAACTTTGGCAAATCGTGGCATTTCGAATCGGGTGGTTAATAAAATGATGCAACAATTGTTTCAGGAGACACAAGCCGCTTTCGCCGAAACTTTGCCTGATTATTTGATTACCGAATTGAAACTAATTCCGAAAAATGCCGCTTTATTCAACATTCATTTTCCAAAAAGTGCCGAAGCTTTGGCGAAAGCCCAATTCCGATTAAAATTTGAGGAATTGTTCTATATCCAATTGCAATTAATCACGAAAAACCTCATTCGTAAACATAAAATAAAAGGACATCCCTTTGCAAAAGTGGGTGCTTATTTTAATGATTTTTACAAAAACCACCTACCTTTCGAATTGACCAATGCCCAGAAAAGGGTGATTAAGGAAATTCGAATCGATATGGGAAGCAACGCCCAAATGAACCGATTATTACAAGGTGACGTGGGTTCTGGAAAGACAATTGTGGCCTTTTTGAGTATGCTTTTGGCATTAGATAATGGTTTTCAAGCCTGTTTAATGGCACCAACAGAAATCTTGGCAAATCAGCATTTTAATGGTTTATCCGAATTGGCCAAAGAAATGAATATCAATATAAAAATACTTACGGGTTCAACCAAAATTGCCGCTCGAAGGATCATTCATGAAGAACTTGAAAACGGGAGCTTACACATCCTAATAGGTACCCATGCTTTATTGGAAGATAAGGTGAAATTTCAAAATTTAGGATTGGCTGTGATTGACGAACAACATCGTTTTGGAGTGGAACAACGTTCAAAATTGTGGAAAAAGAACGAAATTCCGCCACACGTTTTAGTAATGACCGCCACGCCTATTCCACGAACTTTGGCGATGAGTTTATATGGCGATTTAGATATTTCGGTGATTGATGAATTGCCACCGGGACGAAAACCCATTCAAACCGTGCATAGATTTGATAGTAATCGCTTGAAAGTTTGGAAATTTATTCGGGATGAAATTGCTTTGGGTCGACAAATTTATATAGTCTATCCGTTGATTCAAGAATCGGAGAAAATGGATTTCAAGGATTTGATGGATGGCTACGAAAGTGTTTCTCGCGATTTTCCGTTACCACAATATTCGATTTCTATCCTTCACGGAAAAATGAAACCCGCCGATAAAGATGCCGAAATGAAACGCTTTGCCGATGGAAAAACGAATATTATGGTCGCTACAACTGTGATAGAAGTGGGGGTAAATATCCCAAATGCAAGCGTTATGATTATAGAAAGTGCGGAACGTTTTGGCTTGTCACAACTGCATCAATTGCGGGGTCGCGTGGGTCGTGGTGCCGAACAGAGTTATTGTATTTTGATGACTTCGCACAAACTTTCTAGTGACAGTAAAACCCGAATGGAAACGATGGTGGGTACTAATGATGGGTTCGAAATTGCCGAAGTAGATCTCAAACTTCGTGGTCCGGGTGATTTGATGGGAACGCAACAAAGCGGTGTTTTGAATCTTCAGATTGCCGATATTGTTCGCGATCGTGATATTTTGATTTTGGCACGTAATTATGCTTTAAAAATATTAAAAGAAGATGCTCCGATGCAAAAGCCAGAAAATACCATTTTGAGAGCCACTTATATCGAATTGACAAA
>CAILTC010000515.1 GCA_903837025.1 uncultured Bacteroidota bacterium
TCTGGAGAAGGTGGAGAAGATCCAAAACGTTTCCAAAAAGACTTAAATGGTGATTCTAGAAATAGCGCCATCAAACAAGTTGCTTCAGGAAGATTTGGTGTTTCGATCAACTATTTGACCAATGCCAAAGAGATTCAAATAAAAATGGCTCAAGGTGCAAAACCTGGAGAAGGCGGACAATTACCTGGCGAAAAAGTATTGCCTTGGATTGCAAAAGTTAGAAATTCAACGCCTTATGTTGGACTTATTTCTCCTCCCCCACACCACGATATTTACTCGATTGAGGATTTATCTCAATTGATTTTCGATTTAAAAAATGCCAATCGTGAAGCTAGAATCAACGTGAAGTTAGTTTCTGAAGTAGGTGTTGGTACAATTGCAGCGGGTGTTGCCAAAGCAAAAGCCGATGTAATATTGATTTCAGGTTATGACGGAGGAACAGGGGCTGCGCCGCTAACTTCCCTACAACATACAGGTATTCCATGGGAACTTGGTTTGGCCGAAGCACAACAAACCTTAATCTTGAATGACCTAAGAAGTCGTGTAGTTTTAGAATGTGATGGTCAGCTAAAAACGGGTCGTGACGTAGCTATTGCTGCCTTACTTGGAGCAGAAGAATTTGGTTTTGCAACAGCGCCATTAGTAGCCTCAGGATGTATCATGATGAGAGCTTGTCACTTGAATACTTGCCCAGTGGGTATTGCAACGCAAGATCCTGAACTGAGAAAAAATTTCAAAGGAACGCCAGAACACGTTATCAATTTCATGTATTTTATTGCTGAAGAATTGAGACAAATTATGGCACAACTTGGTTTTAGAACCTTAAAAGAAATGGTAGGACAATCTCAAAAATTGAATGTCAACAAAGCTATCAAACATTATAAAGCAAGTGGATTAGATTTATCTACCATCCTTTACAAACCAGAAAAAGCAAATTTTGTACCAAATCACAATACAACAGCTCAAGATCACGCTTTAGAACATGTATTAGATTTTGATATTATAAAAGCAGCTATTCCTTCTATTTATAGAAAAGAAAGAACGAGAGTTACTTTCAATATCAAAAATACAGATCGTTCTGTTGGTGCTATTTTAAGTAATGAAATTTCGAAAATATACGGCGCACAAGGTTTACCAGAAGACACCATTCTTGTTGACTTTACAGGTTCTGCAGGACAAAGTTTTGGTGCTTTTGCAACCAATGGATTGTCATTCAAAATTCACGGAAACTGTAATGACTATTTAGGAAAAGGACTTTCTGGCGGAAAATTAATCATCAAGGTTCCTCCTACTGCTACTTTCAAACCAGAAGATAATATCATCGTTGGTAACGTTGCCCTTTATGGTGCAATAACTGGTGAAGCTTATATAAATGGAATTGCTGGAGAACGTTTTGCGGTTAGAAATTCTGGTGCAACTGCTGTTGTCGAAGGAATTGGAGATCACGGTTGCGAATACATGACTGGTGGAACTGTAGTTGTTCTTGGTAAAACAGGAAGAAACTTTGCTGCAGGTATGAGCGGTGGAATTGCTTATGTTTTTGATGAGAAAAAACAATTCAAAAACGGTTTATGTAACATGGAAATGATCGAATTTGAACCTTTGGAAGATGAGGATATAACAAACTTAAGACGTTTGATTAAAAATCATTCTATGTACACCAATAGTCCATTGGCAAAAAGACTCCTTGAAGACTGGGAAAACCAACAAAAGCATTTTATCAAAGTAATGCCAACCGATTACAAAAAGGCATTAGTGAGATTGGCTAAAGAAAATGAATTAGAAGAACTAATAGCACAATAGTTATGGGCAAGATAGGTGGATTTAAAGAATATAATAGAGCTGACGAAAGTAATGCAGTTGTTCTAGAAAGAGTTGTACATTATAATGAATTTACAATTCCGTTAGCCAAAGATAAAATCAAAGAACAAGGTTCAAGATGTATGGATTGTGGTATTCCTTTTTGCCACAGTGCTTGTCCGTTAGGGAATTTAATCCCTGATTTTAACGACATGGTGCATCAAGAAGAATGGCAGAGTGCCTTAGAAATTTTGCAATCAACAAATAACTTTCCTGAGTTTACAGGTCGTTTATGTCCTGCACCTTGTGAGAAATCATGCGTTTTGGGAATCATAAAAGATCCTGTAGCGATCGAAAATATTGAAAAAAATATTGTCGAAAGAGGTTTTGCAGAAGGTTGGATCAAACCACAAACTCCCGCAGTTAGAACCGGAAAAACTATCGCAGTTATTGGTTCAGGTCCTGCTGGTTTAGCAGCTGCACAACAATTGAATCGTGCAGGTCATACTGTAACCGTTTTCGAAAGAGACAACGCAATAGGTGGTTTATTACGCTACGGAATTCCAAATTTCAAATTAGAAAAAGGAATTATCGACAGACGTGTTGCCATTTTAGAAGCCGAAGGAATTGTTTTTAAAACCAATGTAAATGTTGGTGTTAATTACAGCATCGAACAATTAAACAGTTTTGATTCTATCGTATTATGCGGTGGAGCAACCGAAAGAAGAGGCTTACCAACAAAAGGGGCAGATAGCAAAGGTGTTGTTCAAGCCATGGATTTCTTATCTCAACAAACTAAAGTTTTGTACGGAGAAAAAATAGAAAACCAAGTAAAAGCAACTGGCAAAAACGTAATCGTTATTGGTGGTGGAGATACAGGTTCAGATTGTGTAGGAACGTCAAACAGACATGGTGCATTATCAGTTACCAATTTCGAAATCATGCCGAAACCACCCGTTGGAAGAAGCGAAACGACTCCTTGGCCTTTTTGGCCTTTGCAATTAAAAACATCCTCTTCACACGAAGAAGGTTGTGGAAGAAACTGGTTAATCAATACCAAAGAATTTCTTGCCAATGAAAGCGGCCAATTAGTAGGATTGAAAACCGTTGAAGTAGAATGGAAACTAAAACCAGGACAAAGACCCGAACTCATCGAAAGAGAAGGTTCTGAGAAAATCTGGCCATGTGATTTAGCTTTGTTAGCCCATGGATTTACAGGTCCAGAGAAAACATTGAGCGACTTATTAGGAATCGAAACTGACGCAAGAAGCA
>CAILTC010000516.1 GCA_903837025.1 uncultured Bacteroidota bacterium
AAACTCTAAAGTTTAAATTTGTATTGTATTAATCTTAAAACAAAAACAATATGAAAACTTTAATAATAGGAATGTTAGCTATATTATTTTCTATAAATAGTCAAGCGCAAAATAAAAATGTAAAAACAGAAGTAAAAACAACGGTTACAACAGTTAAGGATTCTGATGGAGAGAAAAAAATTGTAAAAACCCAAGAAGTTCAAGAAGCACAAAATATCGAAATTCAGGACTCCGATTCTAAAAGTTTAAATAGAGTAACAAAGGAAACACCTGTTGAAGTAATCAAAACAACTAAACTTACTAAAGATGGAGTTACAAAAGTGATCGATGTAGATCGATCTGCTTATTACAATCTAAATGGGGTGAAATATCAAGTAGAAGCCGATAAAAATGGCTATTCCATGTATTTCCCTAAAGGTGTAAAAGCAGCAGTTTTAAGAAAAACATCCAATAACAATTACATTTATAAAACTAAAAACAATACCTCTTATGGTTATTTTGACACCAATGGAAATCTGATATTAGAGACTTATGATGAGAATACCGACAAAGTAACCTACACGAAATATAATATTATTCGAAATTAAAAGGTAAAAAAAAGCAAAAAAAAAATCCTGAGTTTTAGAAAACTCAGGATTTTTTTTTGCCGATTTTAGCAACTAATCATTGTGTAAAAATGCTTGTCTGTTTCTTAATGTTTCTTCACTTTCTACGTGATCTACATCAGGAATACAACAATCAACTGGACATACGGCAGCACATTGTGGCTCGTCGTGAAATCCTTTACATTCCGTACATTTTCCAGGTACAATATAATAAATATCATCTGAAATTGGTGTTTGTGCAGCATCTGCATCCACTTCTTCTCCAGAAGGCAAAATTACTTTCCCTTTAATTTTGGTGCCATCTTTATATCTCCAATCATCTGCACCTTCATATATTGCAGTATTTGGACATTCTGGTTCACAAGCACCACAATTGATGCATTCATCTGTTATTATTATTGCCATTTTAATTAGGTGTTTGTGATTTTAGCTTCAATATTTTTTACTTGATATAAATGTAATAAAAAATATTTTGTCTAAAGTCAATTTTTAATATCTATTGTCTATAACTTATTATAGCTTATTTTTGCACAAAACTACAATCAAAACTATTCATAAACAAATTACTTATGTTCGAAAACGATAAAAAAAGATGTTTTATTGAATTAGGGAAATTTTTAAGTCAATTTTCCGAAGACAAAAATAGCAGAAACCCGGCTGTTTTGTTCAATACACCGTTTTTTGAAGATTTTGTAAATCTAATACAACTTTCGCAATCCCATAACGGCTGGTACACTCCGGAGAATGTTTATTTTTCTATTCAATGTTGGGCAAAAGCCTTAACCGAAGAGAACTTAGACAAATGGCTAAGCGCTTATAATCTCCAAATAAATGAACCAAAAAATGTTGGACTCATTCTAGCTGGAAACATTCCCCTTGTTGGATTTCACGATTTTCTTTCGGTGCTGATTTCTGGCAATAATGTATTAATAAAAACATCTTCAAACGATCAGTTTTTATTGCCATTTTTGGCCAAATATCTAATAGCAATCGAGCCGGAATTATCCCAAAGAATCACTTTTGTTGAAGGAAAATTAGAAAATTTCGATACCGTTATCGCAACGGGAAGTAACAATACGGCACGTTATTTTGAATATTATTTCAAAAACAAACCAAGTATTATTCGAAAAAATAGAAATTCGGTTGCCGTTTTAAACGGAGAAGAAACTACCGAACAATTAGTTGCTTTAGGCGAAGACATTTTTAGATATTTTGGATTGGGTTGTCGCAATGTTTCTAAACTTTTTGTACCAAAGGGTTATTCCTTCAATGCTTTTTTCGAAGCTATTTTCGAATACCAAGACGTTATTCACTATGAAAAATACGCCAATAACTACGATTATAACAAGGCCGTTTTCCTAATGAGCAACTTTAAATTACTCGATAATGGTTTTTTAACAATAAAAGAAGACTCAAGTTATGCATCTCCGATTTCGAGTGTTTTTTATGAATTTTATGAAAACTTAGATGAAATAAAAATGCGTTTAGAATCGGAAAGTGAACAAATTCAATGCATTGTGAGTAATAATCTTATAGAAAACAGCATTGATTTTGGACAAACCCAAAAGCCAAATCTTTGGGATTACGCCGATAACGTGGACACTATTTCGTTTTTGTTAACAACAAAATGAAAATTTGTTTAATTATTTCGAAATTATTAACGGTTTTTAAAGTCCTATTACCGAAATTTGCATTTTTAAATTTTGGACATAAACTACACCATGAAAAAACACAACTACAGCGCAGGACCTTGTATTTTACCACAAGAAGTTTTTGAAAAATCGGCACAAGCCATTTTGAATTTTAATGATTCTGGATTGTCAATTTTAGAAATTTCGCACCGAAGCAAAGATTTCGTTGCCGTTATGGATGAGGCTCGTGCATTGGCAATTGAACTTTTAGGCCTTGAAGGCAAAGGCTATCAAGCACTTTTTCTTGCAGGCGGAGCAAGTTTGGAATTCCTAATGGTTCCTTATAACTTGATGAAAGAAAACGGAAAAGCGGCTTATCTTGACTCTGGAACATGGGCAAGTGCAGCGATAAAAGAAGCTAAAACTTTTGGAGAAACAATTATTGTTGCTTCTTCTAAAGACGATAATTATAATAATGTTCCTAAAGGATATACAGTTCCTGCAGATGCAGATTATTTTCACTGCACCAGTAACAACACTATTTTTGGAACACAAATGAAAGAATTTCCAAGTTTGGATATGCCAATCGTTTGCGATATGAGTTCGGATATATTCTCAAGAGTGTTGGATTTTTCAAAATTCGACATTATTTATGCCGGAGCACAAAAAAACATGGGCCCAGCTGGAACAACTTTGGTAATCATCAAAGAAGAAATTCTTGGCAAAAACGGTCGTGTTATTCCAAGTATGTTAGATTATGCAAAACATATCAAAGCAGAAAGTATGTACAATACACCACCTGTTTTCCCTGTTTATGCCTCTTTGCAAACTTTGAAATGGTTGAAAAACCTTGGCGGAATAGCTGCAATCGAAAAAATCAACAATGAAAAAGCAGCTTTGCTTTATGCTGAAATTGACAGAAACCCTTTATTTAAAGGAGCTGCAGTTGTTGAAGATCGTTCGAATATGAATGCGACTTTCTTGTTGAATGATGAAGCACATACCGATACTTTTAACGCTATGTTGAAAGAAGCTGGTATTGTTGGTTTGCCAGGACATAGATCTGTTGGTGGCTATAGAGCTTCAATGTACAATGCTATGCCATTAGAAAGTGTGCAAGTATTAGTGGATGTAATGAAAGCATTAGAAAAATCAATTTAAATATTAAAAAATTGAATGATTGAAAGATTTCAAAAATCAATTATCATTTAATCTTTACATTAAAATAATCCAGATTGAATCTTTAAATCATTCAATCTTTAAATTAAAAAAAATGAAAGTATTAGCCAATGACGGAATTTCAGAAAGTGGAATTCTAGCTTTAGAAAAAGGTGGATTTGAAGTTATAACTACAAAAGTAGCACAAGAACAAGTGGCTAATTTCGTAAACGAAAACAACGTAAGCGTGGTTTTAGTTCGTAGCGCAACCAAAGTTCGCAAAGATATTATTGATGCTTGTCCAGGATTAAAAATCATTGGTCGTGGTGGTGTTGGTATGGATAACATTGATGTAGATTATGCAAAAAGCAAAGGAATTCATGTAATTAATACACCCGCTTCTTCTTCGGAATCTGTGGCTGAACTAGTTTTTGCTCATTTACTTTCTGGTGTTCGTTTCTTGCACGATTCAAACAGAAACATGCCTCTTGAAGGAGATTCAAACTTTAATGGTTTGAAAAAAGCGTATGCTGATGGTGTTGAATTAAGAGGAAAAACACTTGGTATTGTTGGTATTGGTCGTATTGGTCAAGCTACAGCAAAAATGGCATTAGGTCTTGGTATGAAAGTTATCGCTGCCGATAGTTTCATCCCGCAAGTAGATGTTAAAGTTGCATTTTTTGACGGTCAATCTATCACAACTACAATCGTATCTCAATCATTAGAATCATTATTCAAAGAATCTGATTTCATTACTTTGCACGTTCCTGCTCAAGATGGTTACATCGTTGACGAAGCGGCATTAGCAATTATGAAAGACGGTGTGGGTATTGTAAACTGTGCTCGTGGTGGTGTAATTGACGAAAGTGCATTGATAAAAGCATTAGATTCAGGAAAAGTATCATTTGCTGGATTAGACGTTTTTGAAAGCGAACCAAAACCAGAAATGACCATTTTAATGCATCCAAAAATCTCTTTGACTCCACATATCGGAGCTGCAACTGGAGAAGCACAAGATAGAATTGGAACTGAATTAGCATCACAAATAATTGCTTTGCTAGCTTAGAAATTCCTTATCAAATAGTATAAAAGCTCACTAATTAATTGATTTTAATTGTGAGCTTTTTTCTTTTAATTGAATTTCTGCATAGATTATTACTTCCTATCTAATTCGTTAACTTAGAGTTAACGGCTTCTTTTTTGTTCCAAAAGGTTTTATATTTGCAATTACTTAAATGAAGATGAGAAGTTTAAAACAACATTGGGGAATTCAATCTAATTTGCAATTTGCAATAGTATTTATTGTTTTCGCAATTACTGGATCAGCCTCGGCATGGGTATCGAAACCGTTTTGTTTTTGGTTAGGAATCCTAAAAGAAGATTTAGATTTTTGGTTTACCCCCGTTCGATTGCTTTTGATTTTTCCCATATACCAAGTACTTTTAGTTGTAACTGGGTTTCTTTTTGGTCAATATAAATTCTTTTGGGCCTTCGAAAAAAGAATGTTGAAACGTATGGGATTGGGTTTTATATTCAAAGAATAAAAAATTATCGCATTCAATTCTTATTATCCAATCTATTCACTAAAATCTTTGTTTCTTTGTGAAAACTATTCTATATATGATTCAAGCAAAAAACATACATAAATATTACGATCAACTTCACGTGCTTAAAGGAGTTGATTTACACATTCAAAAAGGCGAAATTGTTTCAATAGTTGGCGCTTCAGGTGCAGGAAAAACAACGCTTTTGCAAATTCTTGGAACATTAGACAAACCATCTATTGAAAACGGAATCGAATTGCGCATCAATGATCAGGATATTTTGACAATGAATGACAAAACCCTATCTAAATTCAGAAACTTAAATTTAGGTTTCATCTTCCAATTTCATCAATTATTACCGGAATTTACAGCCCTGGAAAATGTTTGTATTCCTGCTTTTATTGCCAACAAATCCCGGAATGAAACTGAAATTGAAGCTAAAAAATTACTCGATTACCTTGGGCTTTCCCATCGCATCAATCACAAACCCAATGAACTTTCTGGTGGCGAACAGCAACGTGTAGCAGTTGCAAGAGCTTTAATAAATAAACCCTCCGTTATTTTTGCTGATGAACCATCAGGAAATCTCGACACCCATTCGGCAGAAAATTTGCACCAATTATTTTTTAAATTGCGTGACGAATTTGGACAAACTTTTGTAATTGTTACCCATAATGAAGAACTTGCTAATATGGCCGACAGAAAGCTGGTAATGGTAGATGGGTTAATTTCAAATAAATAAAATGCTGCTCATTATTTTTTCTTGGATTTATATCTTTTATACTTCAGTGGTATTAGGTTTTGTTTTAAATAAATTGGCGCAATTAAAAAGCGACAATGGTATTACAATCTCTTTCCTCGGA
>CAILTC010000517.1 GCA_903837025.1 uncultured Bacteroidota bacterium
GCACGGAGCAAATAGCGTGCATTTCTCCTCGTTATCTAAAATTAAGTCTATATCTTTATTTTCTTTATAATTAATTTCATCAACCAGTGTTTTTATCACACTTCCGCCAGCAACTCCTAGAACAAGAATTTTTTTCATGTTCCTAATTTTTTCAAAACCTATAAACAATAATCCTTTTCGCAAAATGCGTTGCAAACTTCCATAGGAGTAATTGGTGTTATCACTATCTAAAACTAATTGACCATTTGTCCAAGTCACTTCGAGAGTTTGGCTTATTTTAGATTTTTGTTTGTAAATATTGAGTGGAATAATATAACTGAACAGTTTTTTGAACATTTGAAATATTTTTTTTCAAAAATAACAGATTAATACTAAATTTACTAAAAATTGATTCTAAATGAAAAGGAAGATCTACAAATTTATTTTCTTTAAATTAATGGGGTGGAAAATAGAAGGCACTATTGATGAAAGCATCAAGAAATGTGTTTTGATGGTTATTCCGCACACCAGTTGGCACGATTTTTATTTGGGAATATTCACCAGAGGAATAACAGGTCTTGAAATGAATTTTATTGCCAAAAAAGAATTATTTCGTTTTCCGTTCGGATTTTATTTCCGTTGGATGGGTGGTGCCCCAATTGATCGAACAGGAAGTTTGAACAAAGTGGATGCCATTGCGAAAATTTTCGAAAATCATACTGCGTTCCGACTTGCAATTGCTCCCGAAGGAACCAGGAAAAAAGTCACCGAACTAAAATCGGGATTTTATTATATTGCGTCTAAAGCAAATGTTCCAATCATTCCTGTCGCTTTTGATTTTGGCAGGAAAAAAGTAAATCTGGGAAAACCATTTTATACTACTTCAAATTACGAAAATGATTTAAAAATTTTATTAAACCATTTTGAAGGCGTTATCGGAAAAGTTCCTGAATACAGTTTTGTTCCAGAGAAATAATTATTCGGGCGAATAGGTTTTAAAAGTTCCGTTTTTATAAAAAATGACAATTCGATCTATTTCGGCATCCTTATTATAGGAAGCTGAGTTTTGTGTATTTGGGATTGGATACACGAATTTTTCTTCTACGTGATTTTTTGGCTCAACTATTTTTTCCGAAAATAAATCGGCTGGTTTTTCAATTTCAGTTTCAGCAATTTTAGTATTTATTGTTGGAGTAGAAGTTGGGATAATTGGATCACTTTTATATTCCGATTTTGGAAAAGTTCCTTTACCATTTAAAATCCAATACAAATCTACCTCAGGAAAAACTTCTATTATTTTTAATATAAAATCTAAACTAGGTTTGTTTCTACCAGAAAGCAAGTGAGATAAACTCGAGCGTTGCACACCAATTTTATCGGCAAATGAAGAAGCATTTAGACTGTTATAATCAAGTATAATTTCTAATCTTTTGATGAAATCGTCAGTGTTTACCATTGTAAATTATTATTTATAATAATAGATTTACAAATGTAACTAAATAGAATGAAAGCACCAAAATTACAGATGTAAATCATTAAAATACAAAAAATAAATTA
>CAILTC010000518.1 GCA_903837025.1 uncultured Bacteroidota bacterium
AATCTGGAAAGAAAGAAGAGTAGAAATGGCTTTTGAACACGATAGATTCTTCGATTTAGTAAGAACCGGACAAGCAGTATCAGCTTTTGCAGCTGACGGAGGTAAAACATTTGTAAAAGGAAAACATGAATTATTTCCTCTGCCACAATCGTTTATCACACAAGCAGCTGGTGCATCTACACAAAACCCTGGTTATTAATTCCTAAAAACAGTAAAAATGAAAAAAAATAAATATATTTTCTTATGTGCGTCTGTTATAGCTTCCCAATTTTTTGGGAGCTGTAACGGTGATAGCATCGATAAAGTAAATACCCCAATTGCTTACGAAAAAATTGGAGGTTATAATACCTCCGATGATGTAGCGGCTTCTAGTTTAATTTCGAAATTAAGTTTCGAGAATAACCTAACGGATTCAAAAGGAGCAATTACAGGGGCTGTATCCACAAATGTGGGTTATGCAGCAGGAAAAAAAGGGTTGGCCTATTCTGGTTCAAGTTCTCAAGAAAGATATGCTGTTGCCAATGCTTCTTCTGCAATTACAGGGTTGAATAATTTTACATTTTCTTTTTGGATAAACAGTGCAAATACTGTTGATCCCGCAACTGCTGGTCAAGGAAAAGGTGCTCAAGGTATTTTTTCAATTGTAAGACCAACAGAATTCTGGGGAGGAATGAATTTATTTTTAGAAAATCCTGACGGTGCTTTTCCAAATAGAATTAGACTAAAATTAGATGTACAAAACGGTAGATCTGGTGTAGCTTGGGGTGGACAAGATGTTATGATTAATTTAGATAACAGCTTGAATACTTGGATTCATATAGTTATATCTTATAATTCGGCAACAAGCATAGTGTCTTGCTATACAAATGGTACTTTAAGTGCTAATATAACAGGATTTGCTTATGCTCCATCTGCTGGTTTAGTTGGATCTGCTCCTTGGTTTGCTGATAATCCAGGAAGTATCGACAATATTAATAATGCGCCTAAATATGGAGGTTTCCAAATGGTGGGTACCAATGGGAAAGTGGTTTTAGGAACACACCAATTTGATACTACACCTCCTCAAAACAACGGATCACAACAGGGTTGGGCAACTAGCTTTGTAGGTTTGTTAGATGAGTTTAGAATTTATAATGCAGCTCTTAGTTCTAACGAAGTAATTGCATTATACAAACTAGAAAAAGATAATAGATAATAAATAGGAATAAAACACCTAGTTCAATTGAACTAGGTGTTTCTTTAATTTCACTAATAAAAAACAAATGAAGAATTTCATCTTCTGCTTTATTTTTTTAAATTTTTTCAACTCTTGTTCTTCTTCCTCGGGAGGGGGTAATGGCGGAGGCGGTGGTACACCTTTGCCTACAACTCCCACAACTCCTGTGGTGAATCCGTTAACGGATACCGAAGCGCTAGATCAAGTTCAGAAAGATGCCATCAAATACTTTTGGGATTATGCCGAAACTAATTCAAAATTAGCACGGGAACGCTATATTACGGATGATCCTAGTTTCGATGCTGCTATCGTGACCACCGGTGGTTCAGGATTTGGGTTAATGACACTCGTAGTAGGTATCGAAAGAGGTTTTGTTCCAAGAACAGAAGCTGTTACCAGACTTACTACAGCATTGACTTTTCTGGAAAATGCCGATCGTTTTCACGGGGCTTGGCCCCATTGGATCAACGGTACAACCGGTCATGTAATTCCTTTTGGAACTAAAGATGACGGTGGCGATATTGTAGAAACTGCTTTTTTATGCCAAGGTTTAATAACCGTTCGAGAATATTTCAAAAGCGGAAATACAGCCGAACAAGCCTTAGCTGCCAAAGCCGATATTCTTTGGAGAGGCGTAGAATGGGATTGGTATACCAAAGGCGAAAATGCGCTGTATTGGCATTGGTCACCCAATTACGGTTGGGATATGAATTTTAAATTAGAAGGCTATAACGAATGTTTGATCACCTATGTTTTAGGAGTTGCATCGCCTACACATCCTATTCCTGTTGCGGCTTATGATCAAGCTTGGGCAAGAAATGGGGCAATTAAAAATGGTGGCGTGCAATATGGCATTCCTGTTATTTTTAATTACAATGGAGCAACAGCTAATGTTGGTCCTTTATTTTGGGCGCATTATTCGTATATGGGTCTAGATCCTACTAATCTATCCGATAAATATGCCGATTATTGGGCATTAACACAAAATCATGCCAAAATAATCAACAAATATTGTATTGATAATCCAAAACAATGGAAAGGATATTCCGATAAATGTTGGGGACTTACAGCAAGTTATTCTAGAAATACGGATGGGTCTACCGGTTATTCGGCACTTCAACCGCTAAACGATTTGGGTGTCATTTCGCCAACAGCGGCTCTGTCATCGTTTCCTTATACCCCAGCGGAGTCTATGAAGTTTCTTCATTTTTTATATGATGAAAATAAAACAACTTATGTTGGTATTGCAGGTCCTTATGATGCTTTTTCACCTCAATACAATTGGGTAACTCCCCGTTATTTAGCAATAGATCAAGGTACAATTACCCCAATGATCGAGAATTATCGTTCCGGCCTATTATGGAAATTATTTATGAATGCCCCAGAAATCAAACCCGGTTTAGTGAGTCTTGGTTTTCATTCTAGTAAATACGGATTTTAAGGAAATACAATATTCAATTTAATTTGTAAAGGTTATTTATTTAGCCTGCACAGAATACTAAAAAAAAATCATATTACCTTATATGCCTTATATGGTGTGGAAAATAAACTATATAAGGCATATAAGATTAAATAAGAAAATAAATTAATTTTGTCCGCGAAGCGGATGTTTTTCAGAAACGTTAAATGGTAAATTAAAAAATACAATCAATGCAAAACAAACTAATAATTCTGTGCTTAATGGTTTCAATTTTTGGCTATAGCCAAAGAAAAGAAACTAATAAAACGCTTAAAATTAAACCCAAAGCCGAATTTGTTGCGGACTTAATGTCGAAAATGACGGTGGAGGAAAAAATCTATCAAACGGTGCAATTCACTTCGGATGGGACGGTAACAGGGCCTAAATCCGGTGATAATTTTATTACTAGAATAAAGCAAGGAAAAGTAGGTTCGATCTTAAATGCTACTGGCGCCAAAGAAACTAGAGAAATACAACGAATCAATTTAGAGAATTCCCGCTTGAAAATTCCATTGATTTTTGGTCATGATGTCATACATGGTTATAAAACTATTTTTCCAATAAATTTAGGAATGGCTTCTTCTTGGGATCCAAAAGCGGTAGAATTGGCGGCACGAGTTGCAGCTACTGAAGCTTCATCAGCAGGTATTCAATGGACGTTTGCACCCATGGTGGATATATCTCGTGATCCAAGATGGGGACGCGTTTCTGAAGGTTCTGGCGAAGATGGTTACCTTGGAATCCAAATGGCAATTGCCAATGTAAAGGGTTTTCAAGGCGATGATTTGTCAAAAAACAACACCATTTTAGCCTGTACCAAACATTTTGCTGCTTATGGC
>CAILTC010000519.1 GCA_903837025.1 uncultured Bacteroidota bacterium
TATATTACATTGACCACCAGCTACGTTGGAAATACCACCATAAGATTGATTGCAAATACCACCACCAATAAAAGAGTAACATCCTGAAGCTGAATTACGTGCGCCAGCTACTATAGTATTTCCTCCTGCATATGAACTATTAGAATTTATATTATTACAATAACCTCCACCTAAAGCACAAAATACTGGTCTTATCATAAGTTATAATAATAATTTATCCAATAACGTATTAGCCATTGCTGTAAAAACAAATAGTACTGGAATTGCATCATACCAAAACAAAAAACTGAGTCTTATCATTCATCAAAATGGAAATTTAGTCCAAAAGGAATTTTCCTTTAGCGATAATCAACCCAAACAAATAATTAGTATCAACAAACTGAATTTATTAAATGGGGTCAATACCATCCGGATAATTGACGAGAATTTAAATGAAGTTGCCGAACGGTTAATCTTTATTGACTCCTATTCAAAACCAATCACAACACTTGAAGCAAAGACAATCAAGAATGACAGCATCAGCCTCGTCGGAAAAACCAACATTAAAGAAGCCAATTTAAGCATTAGCGTACTTTCTGAAATAAATATTGGCACTGCCCAAAACCAATCCATCGTCGGAACATTTTATTTGAATTCCTATTTGAATCAACCCGAAACAGAAACTTTCCCCTATTTTGACACGGAGAATAAAACAAGAAAACAAGACATCGAATTATTACTACTCAATCAGTCTCAAAACAAATACCTTTGGAACAACATCAAATCAAATTCCAGTACAAAAAGTGCTTTTTTTTCACAAGGAGTTAGCATAAAAGGAAAAGTAAACAAAAAATTAAATCCTAATTCTAAATACAAAATCTCGTTAATTTCGCCAAAAAATAATATTTTTAACGAAACGACTCTTGATAAAAACAACGAATACGAATTTAAAAACATCTTTGCCCAAGATTCGACTGCCTTTTTTATAAAAATGACGGATGAAAAAAATGAAGTTTTAAGAACCCCTATAACAATTTCTGTTTCAACACTCGATACCATTTATTCATTACCTATAAATTGGAAGCAAAACAACTGCCCTTCCTTAAACAAGACCGAGGAAACATTTACTTTTAGTAATTTAGAAAAAAAAGTCATCAATTTAGAAAACATAAACATCAAAAGCACTTACAAAAAGAATAAACTAATTCACGCCAACGATAATCCTTTTGCCAAAGCCTACAAAATTGACGAAAAAGAAATTGGTTCACTTTTAGATTTCATAGGTCGAAACGGATATCAAGTAGGAACTGACACCATACACTCGGTCTATATTAGAAGTTACAGCAGAAATAGTTTTGGAGAAAAGAATGCTTCTCCAGAAGTATTTATTAACGATATGTTGTTGCCCGATTTGAATTTGCTAACCGTTTATAACATCAGTGAAATTGACGAAATATATTTTGATAAAATGGGGGCTTCGAGTTTTGGAGGCAATGAAGTTATAAAAGTGTATCTAAAAAAGAACATCCGAAAAGATATAGAGAAATCAAAACTAAACTACCTCCTTTTAACAAAAGGATTTACCAAGAGCGACCCTTATAAAATTATGCCATTTGGAACTCAAAAAGAATTGGATTACTTCGGCACTTTAAATTGGTCTCCAAACATCTCGATAAAAGACAATCCGAATTTTGAAATTAAGTTTCCAAAAGCAAATCAAAAAGAAATTCTAGTGTTGCTGGAAGGATTTTCAATAGATGGTGAGTTAATTTCGGAAATTAAAAAAATTCCTATATCGAGTTTGTAATACAAAGCCAAAAAAAGTCCCTTTGAAAGAAAAACCAATTTTGGTTACAATGGCCAAAACTGACGAATATGTAGATATGCTAAAAGCAGGGATTATCGATCCTAAAAAAGCAACTCGTGTAGCCTTAGAAAATGCTGCTTCTGTTGCCGGAATGATATTGACAACCGAATTTGCTTTGGTAGAAATCAAAGAAGAAAATGGTGGAGTAAACCCAATGCGTGGAGGTATGCCGGGAATGATGTAAGCCTTTATGGCAAAAGTAAAAAGGCAAA
>CAILTC010000520.1 GCA_903837025.1 uncultured Bacteroidota bacterium
AGAAAATGGAGAAGAACGTGGTTGCGTTTTTAAAATTGAATTTCCAGCATTGATTATGAACACAAAAGAAATTTCAAATGAGTAATCAAGCCGCCATATTAATTATAGATGATGAAGTTCAAATCAGAAAACTGCTTGAAATCACTTTAGAATCAAATGATTATAAAACTATTTTTGCTGTAAATGCTAAAGAAGGTTTGATGATGGCAGCCAATAATCAGCCCGATTTAATTATTTTAGATTTGGGTTTACCAGATGAAGACGGACAAGTCGTTTTAAAGCGATTAAGAGAATGGTACAAAAATCCCATTATCATTTTGACTGTCAAAAATACAGAAACAGAAATTGTAAAAGCCCTTGATAGTGGAGCCAATGATTATTTGTCAAAACCGTTTAGAACACAGGAATTATTAGCAAGAATTAGAACGGCATTGCGCAATTTAGTTCAACTTGAAAATGAACCAATAGTTAATTTTGGTGATATTTCTGTCGATTTTACTTCTAGAATTATCAAGAAAAAAAAGGAGATTGTAAAACTTACTACAACCGAATATAATTTGCTTTTGATTTTAGTGAAGAACAAAGGCAGAGTTTTAACCCATCAGTATTTACTGAAAGAAGTGTGGGGAAACAATTATTCGGATCAAACACAATACCTACGAGTTTTTGTGGCTCAGCTTAGAAAAAAAATTGAAGTAGATCCCAACAGACCCAAATTTATCATAACCGAATCAGGAGTAGGATACCGCTTTAACATCGATTAAAATAAAATTCATTCAAAAACAAATTAAAACTCAAAATAGGACTCCAAATAAAATTAATTAAAATTAAAATTAAAATTCAAAATGAACAAATCTACTATTCAAAAAATTACCGCCGCATCGCTTTTAGTTGCATTGGGAATTATCTATGGTGACATAGGAACAAGCCCTTTGTATGTAATGAAAGCGATTATTAAAGACAGGGAAATATCTAAATTACTAGTTTACGGAGGAGTTTCCTGTATCTTCTGGACACTGACTTTTCAGACAACAATAAAATATGTTTTGATGACACTTGCAGCCGACAATCACGGTGAAGGTGGCGTGTTTTCACTTTATGCTTTAGTGAAACGATTTGGAAAAGGGAAGCTGATAATCCCAACAATTCTTGGTGCTACAACACTTCTTGCTGACGGAATTATCACGCCTCCAATTTCTGTGGCATCAGCTGTAGAAGGTTTGGGAGATGTAGTTCCAGGCATTCCAACATTGCCTATTATTATTGTTATTTTGTGCGGATTATTCTTCTTTCAAAGGTTTGGAACCCAAAAAGTAGGTTTCTTTTTTGGACCTGCAATGGTAGTTTGGTTCTCGATGCTTACTGTTTTGGGAGTTGTACAAATAATTGAACATCCAGCTATTATTAGTGCATTAAACCCAATGTGGGGTTATGAATTATTGGTTGAATATCCTAATGGTTTCTGGTTGCTTGGTGCTGTGTTTTTGTGTACAACTGGTGCCGAAGCATTATACTCGGATTTGGGACATTGCGGAAAAAAGAACATTCGAATTACCTGGATTTTTGTAAAAATTGCCTTGGTTGTTAACTATTTAGGTCAAGCATCTTGGTTGATGACTCAAGGAAGTAAATTCTTGGGAGATAGAAATCCATTTTTTACAATTATGCCACAATGGTTCCTTTTCTCGGGAGTAATCATTGCAACATTTGCAGCAATTATAGCTTCTCAAGCATTGATAAGTGGTTCTTATACATTGATAAATGAAGCGATGTCACTTAATTTTTGGCCTCGTGTAACCATAAAAAATCCAACCAATTTTAAGGGACAAATCTATATTCCATCGATAAACTCAATACTTTGGTTTGGGTGTATTTTGATGATTTTGTATTTTAAAAATTCCTCAAATATGGAGGCAGCTTATGGTTTTTCGATAACTATTGCCATGTTGATGACAACCGTACTTTTGAATTATTACTTGATTTATATTAAAAAATGGAATAGACTTTTGATAGGTCTTATTATTGCTGTTTTTAGTGTTATTGAAATCGCCTTTTTTGTTGCCAATATCATAAAA
>CAILTC010000521.1 GCA_903837025.1 uncultured Bacteroidota bacterium
GTTGGAGATATACAATGACCAACTAAAACAAAAAACTGACAAAAAAGAATATGTCAAATCATATTTTCAAACTGTAACAAAACTAAAAACAAGACATTGTGATGTATGTAATTGTAATTATAAAACTGGTTCATTTTCAAATCATTTAAAATCTAAAATTCATAATGAAAATTTAAATCCAGTGTTAAAAGTAGAAAGAAATCCTAAATTAGATTTAGAAGAACTTTTATTTAATTAAATTAATTTTTTTGTAGAATAATCTATTATAAAAATTTTATATTTGAACTGGGTCAGATACTTTACCAGTTTCTACATTTAGGTGAAATTGTTTTTTAGTAATGATGAATATATGAAAATCAATTAATTTCGCACCACATGCTGTATCACCTCTAATAGTAATTGATTTAGCAGTTGTATTATCAGTAATTCTTCTTGAAAGGTCAACATAATAATATTTGTAATTATGCATATAATCTTCATAAGTAATTAAACCACTATTTAATCCAAATTTCTTTCCACCATTAATACTATTTAAGCCATATAATTCTTGATTAAACATATCAAAGTCGTATAATTGATTATTATTATAAACGGCTTCACCTGCAATATCCACATTAAAATTAGTTATTTGAATTGGTGATGGAGTTGCTGGTTCAGTTGTAAATGGTGATGTGCAAGGATTAATACCATTTGTCCCATTAGATACAGTGGATAACATTGGAATAATAAGCAAACCAACTGGATTTAATATACCATTAGATACTTGATAGTAAAATCCACCTGAAGCAATATTTGTATATGGAACATATGCTACATTTTCAAATTCTATTAATTTAGAAGTATTGGCTTGAATATATTGTAAATGTGATTCGGGTTGTAATTCAACTAATGGATAATGAATTCTACATAATTTTTTTATATGATTAAATGGTTGAGCAGATTGATTAATACCAGCACCACTTCCAGCAATAGATGTTCCAGATTTTGCAATATATACACCTAATAATAATGAAGTTTGAGCAGCCGCTGGGGCAGTCATACCAGCATTAATTGGTGTTACCATAACTGGACAAACTCCATATTGAAATTGAGTATCACCTTGAGTACAACCCATTGTAGTAGTTGTAGTAGTTATTTTTAAAGAACCAGTATTAACTCTAAATTTAAGTCTAGAATAAAAACCTTTAGTCATGGGCATATTATCAAAGAATGAAGAAATATCTCTTAATCTAATCATTGCAGTAACATAATATACTTGATATATAGTATTATTAGCAGTATAATTTCTTCCAGTTGCTTTTAAAGAATTTATATCATTAATATAAGAATTTTTGACTAAATTATTTGAAGTTAATAATTGTCTTTTGGCTAATCCAGAATTCCAAGATTCACCTGAATATACTGATGTAAAAACTGGAACATCAGCAGCATTTGCAACATAAGTTACATTTTTTGGAGTAGATATAATAGAGTTATTTCTTAATCCATTACCACCAGCAGTTACTGCAGCATTATAACTCCAAGAAGAACTAGAATCTTTAGCATATCCAATTAATGCACCTAATGTCTTTTCATCATCAGTAGACATAGAAGTATGCATTTTAAATTGTGTATAAAAGGTTTTATGTCTACAATCTGTTTCAAAATTACTTTGTCCATCATATTCATTTGAAAATCCATCAATTAAACTATAATATCCATTTTTAAATCCTACCGAATAATCATTATTACCAATAGCATCAGCAGTAGTTCCACCTGATAAAACAATAACTAATGGTATTTCTAGGAGCATTTCTTGAGGTATAACAAATTTTTGTGCATTATATATACCTGTTAAATCAAATGATACCTCATTTGTTTCATATGAACCTGCATTTGTATCAGGGATATTATTCCATACCTTTGATAAAAAAGGTGTTTCTTCTTTTCCTTGGGCTGTGTTTGACTCTTCAAAATTGTAAAAATCACTCA
>CAILTC010000522.1 GCA_903837025.1 uncultured Bacteroidota bacterium
ACCAAGACGAAGTGAAAAAACTTTCTGACCAAGTTGTAGCTGAAAAATTATTGGATGTATTCAAAGAAAAAGCAAATCCAACAACAAAAGAAGTTACTTACGAAGAATTTATTGCTGCCTCTTACGGAGAATAATTTCTGAAAAAATAAGTATATTTGAGCGTCAAAAGAATATTTTTTTTGACGCTCTTTTTTATTAGAAGCCAATTCCAGCTTTCCGTTGCAAGTTTTTTCGTTTCAAACCATTTTTGCAAGTCACAAAAAGAGCTTCCTTTGGTCGCTTTTTTGCAACAGCAAAAATTGGTTTTCAACTTCAAAAAGCTTTCCACTTCAATCTGGGCTAAAAACTTGACAATTTTAAATAAAAGAAAAATGGAAAAAATAAAATTTATCGACCTGTTTTGTGGAATTGGTGGCTTTAGAACAGCGATGGAAGAGTCATGTTTTGAAAATAATATTATTCCAGAATGTGTTTTTTCTTCTGACATAGATGTATTTTGTCAAGATAGTTATGAAGCTAATTTTGGAGAAAGACCTTTTGGAGACATAACAAAAATAGACGAAAAAGATATTCCTGACCATGATATTCTTTTTGCTGGATTTCCATGTCAATCATTTAGTATAATTGGAAAAATGAAAGGTTTTAATGATGTTCGAGGAACGTTGTTTTTTGACATTGCAAGAATATTAAAACACAAAAAACCAAAGGCTTTTGTTTTAGAAAATGTTAAACAACTTTTTGGACACGATGGCGGAAATACACTAAAAACCATTGTAAATGTTCTTGAAAAAGAATTAGGATATAGTGTAAGATTTGCAGTTTTAAATGCACTTGATTTTGGGCTTCCTCAAAAAAGAGAACGAATTATAATTGTTGGTCATAAAGAACCTATTCTATTTAATTTCCCTTCACCAGTAAGACCTTTTAAACCATTAACAGCAATACTTGAAAAGAAAGTTGATGCAAAATACTATGCGTCTGAAATGATATTAGAGAAAAGAAAAAGTAAACATAAATCAGCTTATAATTTATCTATTTGGCACGAAAATAAATCTGGAAACATTTGTTCTTATCCTTATTCTTGCGCATTACGTTCAGGTGCATCACACAACTATTTACTCGTAAATGGAGAAAGAAGATTAACACCAAGAGAAATGTTCCGTTTGCAAGGATTTCCAGATAATTACAAAATTGTAGTTTCTGATGGACAAGCAAAAAGACAAGCAGGAAATGCTGTTCCAGTAAATTTAGTTAAAGCCGTTATATTAAAGCTTTTGCCATACGTTGCGAACTCAATGGATATGACTTCTGTATTAAGAGATTATGAAGTAAGCTATGGAGAATAATCAATCACCTAAATTAAGAACCGTAAACAAATCGGTTTCGGCATTTCCATTAAATGAATTTCCAAAAGATTTTCCGTTTTTGTTAGGTAAAGAAATTATTTATTTACTTGCTTCAAAAGGAAAAGCTGAATTAGAAGGTTCAGATTGGGAAAGTATTTTTGCAAGCTGTATTGGAGCAGATTGGAAGCCTTCAAATGTTGGGCTAGATGATGTAGTAATGGAAAACACTGCTTGGGGAGCAAAAACAGTAAAAGCTAAAAATCCTTCTAAACAAAAGAAAATAAGATTAATTTCGGGAAGGAATTCTCCAAATTATTCTTTTGGAGAAAGAAGTGATGAAAAAGCTGATGCAAAATTAATTGGTAAATTAGTTCTTGAAATATGGAATGAAAGGGTTTCCTCAATACGTGAGAAATACAAACATTTAAGAACAGTTGTATTGTTAAAATCGGATGACTTATCTGAAGTTGCTGTTTTTGAGTTTGACACAATTAGATATGATTACGAATTATATAAATGGGAATGGAATAAAAATAATAATTTGACAGGGACAAATATTAAAACTGGAGAACATTCTTTTACTTGGCAACCACATGGTTCTCAATTTACAATTACAGAAGAAGTTCCAGAGAAATGTTTGATAATTAAGATTAAACAACCTGAAAGATTAGATAAAAATCAAGTTTTAGATGCACTTGGTTTTGATAAATCTTGGATTACTGTTTCTCAAAAGTAACAGACTATTTGTCACATTAAATAAAAAGGTACGACCTTTGATAAAATGAAACCATAAAACATATACCAAAAACCTGTTTACTCATAACTCATAACTTTTAAAAATATGAACTACGGAAAAGAATTTAAAAAATTTGCTACAAAACACCAAGGTGTAAACGCAATGTATTACGATAAGATCGTAGCGGCAATGAATCCAACAAATATGACTCCTTATATTATTGAAGAACGCCAATTGAATATCTCTCAATTAGACGTTTTTTCGAGATTAATGATGGATCGAATTATTTTTCTTGGAACAGGAATCGATGACCAAATTGCCAATATCGTACAAGCACAATTGCTTTTTCTTGAAAGCGCAGATGCTTCAAAAGACATTCAGATTTATTTGAATTCTCCGGGAGGGAGCGTTTATGCAGGATTAGGAATTTACGACACCATGCAATACATCAAACCCGATGTAGCAACTATTTGCACCGGAATGGCAGCTTCTATGGGAGCGGTTCTTTTGTGTGCTGGTGCTGCAGGAAAACGTTCGGCATTGCCACATTCAAGAGTGATGATACACCAACCATCTGGAGGAGCGCAAGGCGTTGCAACAGATATGGAAATTAACTTGCGTGAAATGTTGAAATTGAAAGATGAATTATACCAAATCATTTCGCATCACTCAGGACAAACTTTTGATAAAGTGCACAAAGATAGCGAGCGCGATTATTGGATGATTGCTGATGAAGCAAAAGAATACGGAATGATTGATGAAGTGTTGAGAAGATAAAAAAAAGGTTAAAAGTTTATGAGTTTAGAAGTTTAGTTTTTTATGGCTATACCTAAACTCATAAACTTCTAAACTCATAACCTAGAAAAATGGCAAAACCAAAATTAGAATGTTCATTCTGTGGAAGAAAAAAACCGGAAACCAATTTATTGATTGCCGGAATTGATGCACACATTTGTGATAAATGTATCGAACAGGCACACGGAATTGTTCTCGAAGAAATAAAATCAAGCGGTAAGACAAGCTTGCCAGCAGATTTGATTTTAAAGAAACCAAAAGAAATCAGAGCTTTTCTAGACCAATATGTAATTGGACAAGATCAGACTAAAAAAGTAATGGCCGTTGCCGTTTACAATCACTACAAACGTTTGATGCAACAAGAATTGCACGACGATGTAGAGATTGAAAAAAGTAATATTATCATGGTGGGCCAAACCGGAACCGGAAAAACTTTGGTTGCCAAAACGATAGCAAAAATGCTAGATGTTCCTTTAGCAATTGTCGATGCAACTGTTTTGACCGAAGCAGGTTATGTGGGTGAAGATGTAGAAAGTATTTTGACACGTCTTTTGCAAGCTGCCGATTACGATGTTGCCAAAGCCGAAAGAGGAATTGTTTTCATTGATGAAATTGATAAAATTGCGCGCAAAAGCGATAATCCATCTATAACACGTGATGTTTCTGGCGAAGGAGTTCAGCAAGCTTTGTTGAAACTTTTAGAAGGAACAGTTGTCAATGTTCCGCCAAAAGGAGGACGTAAACATCCGGATCAGAAATTTGTGGAAGTGAATACTCAAAACATTCTCTTTATCGCCGGTGGAGCTTTCGACGGAATCGAACGTATTATTTCGAAACGCTTGAATCGTCAAGCGGTTGGTTACAGTACATCGAAAAACGTAGATAATATTGACAAAGACAATTTGTTGCAATACATCATCCCAAAAGACATCAAGGATTTTGGATTAATCCCAGAGATTATTGGTCGTTTGCCTGTTTTAACGCACATGGATCCGTTAGATAGAGAAACTTTGAGAGCTATCTTGACACAACCTAAAAATGCGTTAATCAAACAATATCAAAAGTTGTTTTTGATGGA
The DNA here is from genome assembly GCA_903837025.1 of uncultured Bacteroidota bacterium. GTDB lineage: Bacteria > Bacteroidota > Bacteroidia > Flavobacteriales > Flavobacteriaceae > Flavobacterium. The sequence continues at coordinate 3,956 of CAILTC010000522.1, forward strand.
TGAGGTTGTTTTCAACATTACGGATGATGCTTTAGATTTCATTGTCGAAAAAGCATTAGAATACAAGCTAGGTGCTCGTGGTTTACGTTCTTTATGCGAAGCCATCTTAACCGATGCCATGTATGAATTGCCAAGTTCAGATGATAAAACATTAGAAATCGACGTAGATTACGCCAAAGAAACATTGAATAGAAACTTATTGAAACGACTAGAAATCGCTTCTTAATTTTTTTGTTTATATAATTTCCAACCCGACAGGTTTAATAAACCTGTCGGGTTTTTTTATGGCTGATAGGTTTAAATTAAGCATTATTTTTGTCATTTCTCCTTCGTCAAAATGACAAAATAATAATAAATCTATTTTGAGGATATAAATGGTGTAATAAATTTAAACCTCTATTTTTGCTTTCTAAAAAAACATCCGTTATTCTTTTTTATAAGCGATAGATTGTCGATTTTTGCCCCTTGTAAATCAATTCAAATAAAAATGACACAAGAAGATAAAGAGATAATTTTGTTAAAGGTTTCTGGTCAGGATAAACCGGGAGTAACAGCTGGTCTAACATCAATATTGGCTACTTACGACGCCACTATTTTAGATATTGGTCAGGCCGACATTCATGATACGCTATCTTTGGGAATTTTATTTGAAATAAAAGCAGGTTCTTCTTCAGCACCCGTTTTGAAAGATTTATTGTTCAAAGCTTATGAATTAGGCATTAATGTTAAGTTTATTCCAATTACGATTCCTGATTACGAAATTTGGGTAAAAGGACAAAGCAAACAACGTTATATTATCAATGTTTTGGGCGAAACCCTTACAGCGAAACAATTGGCTGCTGTCACCAAAATTTTGTCCGATCAGAAATTAAATATTGATTCGATAATTCGATTAACGGGAAGAACTTCGGTGGTGGAGAAAGAAGAATATCCTCGTTCTTGTGTACAATTATCCGTAACAGGTAATATTGGCGATAAAACATTGATGACGGCTAGTTTTATGGAGATTTCCAGAAAATTAGATGTTGACATTTCTTTTCAAGAAGATAATATTTATAGAAGAAACAGACGTTTAGTGTGTTTTGACATGGATTCAACTTTAATTCAAACCGAAGTAATTGATGAATTAGCAGAATTAGCTGGAGTTGGCGAGCAAGTAAGAGCTATAACCGAATCCGCAATGAACGGAGAAATTGACTTTAGCGAAAGCTTCAAAAGCCGCATGGCTTTGTTAGTAGGCTTGAGCGAAGATGTGTTGCATAATGTAGCTATAAATTTACCTATAACAAAAGGAGCACATCGCTTGATGCGTGCTTTAAAATATTACGGTTACAAAACCGCTATTTTATCTGGAGGATTCACTTATTTTGGTGATTATTTGCAAAAAGAATTGGGAATCGATTACGTTTTTGCCAATCAATTAGAGATTAAAGATGGGAAACTAACCGGTAAATATCTAGGTGAAATTGTTGATGGCGCAAAGAAAGCCGAATATCTACAAGCAATTGCTGATAAAGAAGGAATCCACATCAACCAAACTATAGCAGTGGGTGACGGTGCGAATGATTTACCAATGTTGAATTTGGCCGGTTTAGGAATTGCTTTTCACGCCAAACCGAAAGTAAAAGAAAATGCAGCAACCTCCATTTCTAGTTTAGGTCTCGATGGCGTTTTATACCTTTTGGGCTATCACGACAGACATATTGATATGATGCAAGAATAATAAATATTCAAATTAGATACCAAAGCCTTAGTTTATCTAAGGTTTTTTTGTGTCAAATTTTTACAATTTGTGTATTACATTTTTTTAATTGATTTTCTGAATTAATACAGATTCCTCTTGCACCGCATTGCATTCGGTGTGGTCCACAGGAAGTTAGAAAGGAAATCAAAAATAGTATTGGAAGTATATTTTTCATATTATTGGTTTACAATCACTTGCATATCCTTTAATTGCTCCAAATAATCTCTTTGGTTAGATAATCTAGGAATTTTGTGTTGTCCACCCAGTTTGTCTTTGTCTTTTAACCAATCATAAAACAAATTTTCGCGCGCAATATTTACAACTAACGGGTTTAGCGTCATATTGTTGTAGCGTTTGGCTTCGTAATCTGAATTTAAAGATTGCAGCGTTTCGTCCAATGCTTTTTGAAATAAAGCAACATCTTCAGGTTTTTTCTTGAATTCGATAATCCATTCGTGGGCTCCTTTATCTTTGTCTTTCATAAAAATAGGAGCTACAGTATAATCAACCATTTCGGCTCCTGTAATTTGACAAGCTTTGGCAAGTGCCTGATCGGTATTTTCGACCATTAATTCTTCGCCAAAAACATTGATATGATGTTTTGTTCTTCCTGTTACCCGAATTCGATACGGGTTTAAGCTCGTAAATCGAACGGTATCACCTATTAAATAACGCCATAAACCTGAATTTGTAGTGATGACAATGGCATAATTTTTAAAAAGTTCAACTTCGGATAATCTCACAATTTTTTGATTTGGCGTTCCAAAAGTATCCATTGGAATGAATTCATAGAATATCCCATAATCCAACATCAGTAATAAATCATTGGAATCATTTAAATCCTGAATGGCAAAAAACCCCTCAGAGGCATTGTATATTTCGTAATATTTGAAATCTTTTTTAGGTAGAATTTTTTGGTATTGTTCTCGATAAGGCTCAAAGTTGACACCGCCATGAAAATAGACTTCGAGATTAGGCCATACTTCCAGCAAATTTCCTTTACCGGTTTCCTCGAGTAATTTATTCATTAAAACCAGCATCCATGATGGAACTCCGGCAAAACTGGTTACGTTTTCATTTTTCACTTCGTTTATTATGGCAGGTAGTTTCGTTTCCCAATTGCTCATCAAAGAGGTTTTGCTGTTTGGCGTACTACTAAATTCAGCCCAAATAGGCATGTTTTCAATCAATATAGCAGATAAATCTCCAAAAAAAGTATCATTATCTTCATAAATCTGAGAGCTCCCGCCAAGGCGAAGGCTTTTGCCCAAAAACATTTCCGAATTCTCGTTATTATTCAGATACATGCACAATAAATCTTTGCTTCCTTTATAGTGGCAATCTTCTAAGGCTTCGTAACTTACAGGAATAAATTTACTTTTGGCATTGGTAGTTCCGCTCGATTTGGCAAACCATTTTATAGGTGTTTCCCAAAAAACATTTTGCTCGCCTTTTCGGGTACGTTCTATCAAAGGTTGCAATTCTTCATAAGTCGAAACAGGAATCCTTTCGGCAAAAGTGGCATAAGAATTTATCGAAGAATAATCAAATTCTTTACCTACAATTGTATTTTCGGCTGCCTTAATTAAGTTCATCAATAATTCTTCTTGAACCTCATTGGGGTATTTAACGAAAAGCTCAATCTGGTGAATCCTTTGCTTTAGAACCCAAGAGGCAAACGAATTTATGATAGTTAGCGGCATGTTTCTGAGTTATGAATTATGAATTATAAATTATGAATTATAACTTTACCAAAAATAGCAATTTTTGTTAAACTTTGAACTCTAAATCTGAAACTTTAAACCAAATGACATACGAAGGTGTACTTACTAAAATGCAAACCGAATTTGGAAATCCAATTCAATATTATTTGGTTTTTGAAAACAGCTTTCTAAATATAAATCAATTGTTGAACAAAAACGTAGCAATTGATTTTGTGGGTTATCAATGTTTGAATTGTGGAAAAAAGAAAAAAATATACCGTCAAGGATTTTGCTACGATTGTTTTTATTCGAGTGCAGCTGTAGGCGATTGGATTATGAAACCCGAATTAAGCACGGCGCATCTTGGGATTCAAGATAGAGATTTAGTTTATGAAGAAAAAGTGCAATTACAGCCACACATCGTTTATTTAGCTTTGTCAAGCGAAGTAAAAGTGGGTGTAACACGAAAAACCCAAATGCCAACACGATGGATCGATCAAGGAGCAACTCAAGCCATTTCGATTGTGGAAGTTCCCAATCGATACTTGGCAGGAATTACCGAAGTTGCGCTTAAAAATCATTATGCCGATAAAACCAATTGGCGTAAAATGCTTCAAAACGATTTCGAGCACGTAGATTTAGTGGCAGAAAGATTAAAAGTAGAAAATTTAATTCCTGCTGAAGTTCAAGAATATTTCTATTCGCAAAAAAACGATTTATACCAAATGGATTATCCTGTTTTAGAATATCCAAAAAAAGTAACTAGTTTGAGTTTAGAAAAAACACCTCATTTTCAAGGGAAATTGACAGGAATAAAAGGGCAATATTTAATTTTTGAAAACGGAACTGTTTTTAATGTTCGTAGTTCCGAAGGTTATGTAGTGCGGATTAATGTATAAATAATTCGTTTTTTAAGTCGATTCTCGCTCAATTATAAAGGTGGGAATTTCAACAATTTGATGTGTCACGGGTTGTTTTGCTTTGATTAATCCAATTTCATCAATTAAGATAGAAGTGGCCCGTTGACCAATATCATAACCTGGTTGTTCTGTTGAGGTGAGAGTGGGAGAAATAACTGTTGACATATACCAATTACTAAAACCAAAAACGGCAATTTCTTCTGGTATTTTGATGCGTCTTTCATTCAAATATTTAATGACTCCAATAGCAACTAAATCGGTGATGGCAAAAACAGCATCTACATCATTATGATCTTCAACTAATTTTTTAGCATTTGCATAACCGTCTTCAAGATCTGCATTATTGTCACAGAGATAAACCAAATCTGGATCATAAGAAATGCCATTATCTTCTAATGCTTTTTTATAACCTAAAAATCGGTCAATTGAATTTTGCGGTGTATAAGAGCCTCTAAAATGGGCTATTTTTTTATAGCCTTTTTTGATTAATAAAGTAACCGCTTCATAAGCTGCTTTTCGATCATTGATAATTACTTTGGAGCAATTTACTGTTTTGGCAATCTTGTCAAATAAAACAACAGGCGTATTGTTATTTATTGTCTGATTAATATGTGTAAAATCATCCGTTTCATTAGTCAGAGAGATCAGAACACCATCTACTCTTTTTTGAAGAAGCAAATCCAGTTGTTTTTTCTCTATCTCATATTTCTCATTCGATTGTAAAATTATGACAAGATAACCTCTGTTTTCAGCCTCATGCAAAATCCCATCCAAAACAAGTGAAAAAAAGTGATGCACCATAGTGGGTATAATAACACCTATAGTTTTTGTTTCGTTGGTTCTAAGATATACGGCATTTGCATTAGGTTTATAGTTCATCTTTTTTGCTACTTCAAGAACCTTTATACGAGTTGTTTCACTAACGTCGGCATAACCTTTTAGTGCTTTTGAAACTGTGGTTACTGAAATCCCTAATGCGGATGCAATGTCTATGAGTTTTGTGCTGTTCATTTAATAAATGTAATAAAAATAATCAATCATGAACATGAATTTCAATTTGAATTAAAGAATTCAATAGTAAAAAACCATAAGTTACTATTTTTCTGATATTATATATTTTGTAAAATAAATTTATAGGATATTAAACTCACACCTCTTAACTTTGTTACTATGAATAACAATCAACCTATCGGAATATTTGACTCTGGCATCGGAGGAACCTCAATATGGGCGGCAATACATCAATTACTTCCCTACGAAAAAACAATATATTTAGCAGATAGCAAAAACGCTCCTTATGGACAAAAATCTAAATCGGAAATAATTGAACTGAGTAAAAAAAACACTGATTTTTTACTGAAGATGAATTGCAAACTAGTCGTTGTTGCTTGCAACACAGCTACGACAAATGCAATTCAAGAATTAAGAGAAAAATACAAGGTCCCATTTATTGGAATAGAGCCAGCAATAAAACCCGCCGCTACAAACTCAAAAACTCAAACAATAGGAATTCTTGCTACAAAAGGTACTCTAAATAGTGAACTTTTTCACAAAACCACAGAGAAGTTTCAAGACACAAAAATAATCGAACAAGTAGGACATGGTTTAGTTCAGCTAATAGAAAACGGCAACATAAATTCACCCGAAATGACTCAATTGCTGCAATCGTACCTTAATCCTATGATTGAAGCTAATATCGATTATCTTGTTTTGGGTTGCAGTCATTATCCTTATTTAATTCCACAAATAAAAAAAATACTCCCAGAAAATATTCACATTATAGATTCAGGCGAAGCTGTCGCTAAACAAATTCAAAAAGTTCTAAAAGAAAAAGTTGGGTTTACATCCTCTAAAAAAAGAGAATCCATTTTTTATACCAACTCCGATCCCAAAGTTTTATCGGAAATCTTAGGAAATAAGTATCAAATAATACAGAATGATTTTTGAAGAAATTTATTCTTCTTCTTTATACCAACTAGAATACATCACATAATTATTTGAAATGCGTTCAATTTCGCCAGCAAAATCAGATTGATCTATATCTTTAATTTTTACAGCTGGAATTCCAGCATAAATAGATCCAGCTTTTACGACAGTATTCTGAGTAACTACAGAACCTGCAGCAACAATCGAATTACTTTCGACAATACAATTATCCATAACAATCGCCCCCATTCCTATCAATACATTATCATGAATGGTGCAACCATGTAACATAGCGTTATGGCCAATTGAAACATTATTTCCTATAATAGTTGGATGTTTTTTATAAGTGCAATGTATAACTGCCCCATCTTGAATATTAACTTTATTACCAATAGTAATAAAATGCACATCACCCCTTACTACAGCATTAAACCAAACGCTGCAAAAATTTCCAAAAGTTACATCCCCAACAATAGTAGCGTTTTCGGCAACATAACAATCATTAGGTATAATGGGTGTTTTTCCGTTTACAGTTTTAATAAGCATTTTTGAAGTATATAAGTTTAGTTTTTCAACATTAATTTATGGCCGGACAGTTGCATTCATATTTTTCACGTTTGCAAAACAAATCAATTCCCAAAGTTATTTGGTGATACCCTCCGTTATCAAATTTAACAGCCCCTGAGAGTTGTGAATACGTATAAGCAAACATATATTTGCCAAAATTAATACCTAAAATAGGAGTGATATATTGTAGTTTTTGAGCAGAAACTCCATTACCGCTCAAATATTGAGCACCATCAAAACTTCTACGGTAAGATAATCCTCCCCATATTTTACCAAAATCAAAATTCTTATAGGCCTTTAAATTAATATCAATTGATTTCTCCTTAGTTTTCTCAACCAACAAAAACAAAAGAGAAGGTTCCCATAAAATTTTGTCTTTATCACCAAAAACATAACCAGAACTCAATAAGTACTCTCTTAAATTATCACTTTCGTAAGTGGTATAAATATTTCTTCTAGTCTCAATAGCATTCTTAACGGTACCGTGCGCATAAAAGTCTAAATAATTATACGAAGCTCCGAAATCAACATTAAAATAAGATTCTTTTTGAACTATTGTTCCATCAACAATTGGATCATAATCTCCAGATTGCAAAAACTGAGTTTCATCTAATTGACTTTGAACAAATACAGTACTAATACCAAATGACAACTGATTCAAATCGATATCATCTCTAGAAAACATAATATGATGCGCATAGGTAAGCTTCACTCCTTTTTGTGAATGATAGCCATTTTTATCATTATAAATAATTATCCCAGCTCCATCTTGATCACTAATCCGCCCATTAAAACTTACCGTTTGAAGCGATGGTGCATCGGCTTGATCAAACCACTGTTTACGAGCAGTAAATCTAATTTTGGCACAATTTGAAGCCCCAGCCATAGACGGATGAAGTAAATAATAATTATCCGATAAATAATCCGAATAAACCGCAATTCCTTCTTGAGAATAAGAATATTGGACAACTAGAAATAGGACTATAAAAAACTTTATTTTATGATACATTCAAAAAAAGTATTATTTATGAATACTAAAAAAACATCTATTAAACAACGTAAAAAA